>NZ_JAZGZU010000011.1:0-126918 GCF_036347315.1 Flavobacterium sp. C4GT6 | reverse complement strand
TAGGTATTGTTTACGTTTTCACTGAAAGCAGGGTCTCCGGGTGTAGGAACGTTACCGTTACCAATCTCACTGAAAAGTCCCACATCGTGGAAGGTAGTACCCGCCTTAATTCCTAAGGCTAAACGGTGCTCCCCGCCAAGGTTAAGGGTGTAGGAAAAGTCGGCATATACGTTGGTTTCTTTTACAGGACCTATCTCATCGTTGATTACCGATAGTCCCAAACCTACGTTCTTGCCCACTGGGCTGCTGCCCGAAAAGGTCGCCGTGGTTGGCGCATCCTCTATGTCAACCCACTGTTTGCGGTATAATAGTCCAAAGGATAAGTTCTCCTTTGAACCCGCATAAGCAGGGTTGATCACGTTCATGTTATACATGTACTGCGTGTAGTGCGGATCCTGCTGGGCAGAAACATCTGCCAGACCGCACAGCGCTAAAAGCGCCGCAAGGTATATTTTCTTCATGTGTGTGTTTTCTTTATTGTTAGGCAAAAGCAAGAGCCGGGGAACCCTGAAAAAGGGTTCCGCAGCCTGATTGCCTTAAAATTTATTCTTAGTTCTCTTCTCTGTTAATGTAAATCCATCCGGTTTTATTATCGCCATTAACACGCTGAATAGCATAATAGTAAGTACCTGTTGGCAGCTCTTTACCATTATCACTTTGTCCGTACCATTCGTCGATATAGTTAGACCTGCTGTAAACTTCTTCACCATAACGGTTAAAGATGCTTAGTTTAGATACATTAAATCCTGTAAGATCGAAGTTGTCATTCTTATCATCACCGTTTGGAGAGATACCTTTTTGAATCATACAATTTGGATTCTCTACTTCGTATTCCATAACAAACGGACAAGCTTCATCATATTCACTTGGTGTTATAGTTACCTGATATGCACCCTGCATAGTTGCCACAGCGGTAGTTTCTGTTGTTACAGTAGCTCCGGTTGGGTCAAACCACTCATACATTACATTAGCATTACTATAAGCACCATCAAGGAAGTTAACCTGAAGTACAAATTCATTGTTAATACAGTCTCCTGTTACTTCAAATTGAGGAGCAGGGACTACAGTTACCATAAAGTTGCTTTCATCAGAACAATCTGTACCAGGAACCTGAGCGAAGATGTAAACAGTTTGATCTGTTGTTATTTCATCTCCAACAGCAAGCATATCACCTGTTCCACCGGCAGCAGTATAGTAGTTATTATTTTCGCTTAGTGCAGGAAGCACATAAGCACCACATGAAGTTAAATCTTCTATCACATCTGCCACAGGCATTTCAACTAAAGTAACCTCTATTGCAGCAGTACTTAAACATCCGTTATTATTAACCGTCACTTCATAAATACCACCTTCTGTAACAGTGATACTTGCTGTAGTATCTGCTAACCCTTCGTCATTATGAGTCCAGCTTATTGTTACATCAGCTAAATCAAAGTCAACCGGAGTTACAGTAATAGTTCCTGATGTTCCTTCACACATAGAGAAATCATCAGTCACTGTAAATTGTGGCGGATTATCTTCCACAACAACGTTAAACGGTTTTACAGAAACACATCCGGTAACAAGCCCTTCAACTCTTGCGAATACTGGCTGACCAAACTGAACTGTATTTGTAAACATCACATCAAGAGCATTGGTCTCTGCCATAGCATCCTCTTCAGTAGGATAATATGTAACCTCATAATCTGCCGCATTGAAACCAGCAAGAATTACCGCTTCATTTTGAGATAAATCAAAAGTATCGAATCCTGAGCTATCACAAGCAAATAAATCTACGGCTTCATTAACCGATGGGAAATACTCTATAACTACAGAATCATTACCTATACATGTTGAAGATAGGTATGTAGCACTAATGGTATATGTACCAGGCTCTGTAATAACAACAGTAGCACCTGTTTCTTCCAGTTGGGTTTCAACACCATTGACATCTGTATGAGTCCAGATTATTTCATAGTCATCCGGGTTTAGAGCTGACTCCAGTACATATTCTCCTCCTTCACATAATGCATTACCATTTTCTACAAGTAAGTCATCACCAAGGTTAATCTGACCGATATCAAACGGACCGATAAATACTGCCGAATCCATTGAGTTATCATTTCTGTCTGCAATTACAAGTTTAATATGGTAAGTATTACCCATAACAACATCTGCCTGTGCAGCCATTAATACAGTATTACCATTATAATTAATTGGAGCAGACATATCACCTAATTCATAGTAACTATCAAAATAATCAATATTTGCATCACCACAACCAGAGTTGTACATACTATTTCTGATTGTTACAACCGAAACAGGAATATCTGTACCCGGAATTACCGCAAGGTTCTCTGTTGGTGTGTTATTGGTAATATCCGTAAGGAAGAAAGCGAACGCATCTGAGAAAGAACATTGGTATGTACCATACTCTTCAGAAGCAAATACGAATGGGAAACTAATATGATTAGTTAACGGAACAAAATCGAATTCCAGAACCGTAGCATCGTTATAACTCCATAAATCAGGATCGATACCAGAATTTACGATATAATTATATAAATCATCATCACCTGGCCAGAAACCTTCACTTAAGGTATTTGTATTAGGACCAGGAGAACTCATAGCATTACCAGTTGCAAGGATAACACCTTTTTGCATTGGAAAGGCAGACATACCTTTATCAAACATCGCAATACCATTTTCACCACCCCAATCGTTTGAAGTACCTGTAGACCATGAAATATTACTTACCTGAGCACATTCTGAAGTTATAAGAACCTCTGTTACTATTTCCTCTACAGAGTAAGTTGTATTATCTGCAATTATTGATGCAGGTGTTAACACACAAAGTTCAAATGAAGTTGGCGCAGATGGATTGTCAAGATAATCTGCAAAAACCTGTATATAATAAGTCTCACCCGGAGTAAGTCCTGATACTGTAGTAGCTGTATCATAACCACAGTATATATCTGTTAATGCATCACAGTCGGCACCTTCATAAATATTCATATAGAAATAACCGCCTTCCATATTATTAAGAGAAACAGAATGTGTAACTTCTGTAGCAGTAAATGAATACCAAACATCATAAGCAGGTGCCTGCCAGTTACAGCTAGCCATAGTTCCAGAAGAGTTTGCACCTGTTACAGTACCCGTAACACTTTCAATACAATCTACACCCAAGTTAACCGGTGCTTCTGTAGCATTAGCACAATCGTTATTTTCAATAGCAGTTGTAAAAGCAAGCGGACCAGACCAAGTACTATAACCGTCTTCGTCTCCACAGTTTGCTCTTACATAGAATACATAAGGAGTACCTGAATCTAAAGTCTCAGCTAAATATGGATTATCTGTAGTAACCACTCCCGGCTCTGTAGGTTCAGGAGAACCGTAAGGAAGCACCCATATCTCCCATGTATCTGCCGTACCCATTTCATCCCAACCCAGTAAAGCCGAGTTAAGCTGTAAATCAGTAGCTGTTAGGTTTTGTGGTTTAGGACATGGTGGCGGATCACAAGATACAGGACCTTCAATAACAATAGTACCCTGAGTCTCTGTACCAGGAGTCATAGTATAAACATCTTCTGCAAACGGACTGTAAATTACAAGACCTTTCTCATAATCATCCCATCCGCCTACATTCCAAAATACTTCAATCTCAACATCCGGACATAACGGAATTTCAACTGTACCTGAGTAACCCCATGTAAATGTATCACCAATAGTTGCCACAGGAACACCGCCCTGAGAAACTGTCATGGTATTATCTTCCCATCCCCAGCCGTTAACGCTAGTCATTTCAAACACAAAAGTACATTTGTCTTCTGGGTTACAAACCTCAGTATTAAAGGCAAACGGACCTGCCCAAGCACTATTTTCAGTGTCAGAACAAACATATCTCACATAATATTCGTAGTTTGTTGCAGCCTCTAAGCCATCTGCAGTTACAGGGTTTTCTGTAGTAGAAGTACCCTCTGTAGCATCTGTAGGAGCATCACCTCCTGCTTCAACAATATAATAATCCCACTCACCTGTTTCTGTTCCTAGCCAGCTTAAATCTGCAGTAGTCATAGTTTCGTTAGAAACCGCTAAGCTTGTTGGAGGAAGACACATTGGAGTATCACAGTTTACTGTTTCAGAATATAGTAAAGTACCTGATGTACCTTCTCCTATTGCTTTCTCATATATAATTTGATCAAACGAGTTTCTAATAGCTATACCAATATCGCTAGACCATCCACCAGCATTCCAAAATAAATCTACAGGCATACCATTACACACCTGTACATCTACCTCTACAGGACCTGTACCATCTTCCCAGGTAAAATCAGGACCAAGAACAGCTAGTGTAACTCCGTTTTGAGAAACATTCATTGTATTATCATCAAAACCTCCCCATTGAGAAGTTAATATAAAGGTAAGTGTACACTGATCTTCAACTTCACATACCATTGTATTGAACAAGTACGGACCAGCCCAAGCACTAAATGTACCATCACCACAATCTGCTCTTACATAGTACTCATAAGGAGTAGCTGCCGTTAAGCCCGAAACCGGGAAGTTTGTATTAGAATCGGCAGTAGTACCTGCACCTGCCGGAACACCTGACCCCGGAGCTTGTACAACATATTCCCATGATGTAGCTGTACCCATTTCATCCCATGAAAGATCTACAGAAGTAAGACCAATATTAGTTGTAGGCAACCCTACAGGCTCACTACAGTGTACTTCCTGAATCACAAGATTATAAGGAGTAGTTTGTGGAAAAGGCCCCCAACTTGATACTACAAAGTAATAAGTAGTACCTGCTGTAACAGCAAATTCCGGAATTGAAACAGGAGTTCCATCCCATGAGAAAATACCACCATCAAGACAGTCTGTACCTATACCGGCACAAGAGTCATAAATAAAAATAGCTGCATCAGAAACAGCATCTGTCATATCAACACTAATGGTGCCATCTGCAGGAGCAGTATACGAATATACTACATCGTCACCATTTAGATATTCCTGCCAATCTCCATCAACACATGACATACCAGGAATCCCACTATAGTCATTACCATAGTTAGATGTGTTATCAGTAGTAGAGAACGGTAATGAAGCAATTTCAAGTGGTGCAGCACAAGTATCCCCTAAGCCTACCGTACTAAAAAAGTATGGCCCAGCCCAGTCACTCTCGTTAACACCTTCTTCACAAACAGATTTTACATAAAACTTATAGTTTGTATCTTCTGTTAAAGTATTAGGATCATATTCTGCAGCACCTGTAACACTAACACCGGTGCCTGTAGCAGCAGCATCAACAGGAAGCACTTCTACTTCCCAAGCTGTAGAAGCTCCTGCATCCCATGTTAAATGAGCAGTCGTAAGTCCCATATCTGCTGCCATAAGGTTTTCCGGAGCCAAACATTCTTCAACGACAGAAACGTTATCCACTAACCAACGGTCCTGAAAACTACCTTCCATCACAAAAGCAATATAAACATTTGTCCCTGCTGCAAAACCTGAAAGTGAAACAACCACTTCATTATACTCTAATTGAACAGGATTTATCTCTGCTTCTGTCCACTCGATTACTTCAGTATAAGCACCTAAATCTGAAGGATCAGCATCCGTAGACACCATTATACGGTATAAACCACCGTTATCCCCAGCAAGGGTTAACCTAGAATAAAAGCGTAACTGGGCATTTGCAGGAAGAGATACTGACGGTGTAACTAACCAGTCCTGAGGAGTATCATTTCCGGGCAATGCAGTTTCCCTATCTACAAAAGCAGCATAAGTACCCTCATAAGGAGGATAAAAAGTATTAAGAGGATCTGTGTGTTTCCAGGATTGCACTAACCCTGAACCGTTGTCATAAATACCCCAGCCCGTAGGTGGCCAGGTCCCCTCAAACCCTTCTTGGGCAAGTTGCGAGTAACCGCTCGTCGCCGCTAAGAGCATGAAAAGCAATAGCGTAATTTTTTTCATATTAAATATTTTAGCAGTTTGTTTAACAACTCCGAAAATACTAAAATTTTAAATGATAAAAATTTAACGCTATGTTTATTTTGTGATTTTTGTTAAAAAAAACAAAATAATGCCTCGATGTTATAAATCTATTTGTTTTATCTTTTTCCAAACAAACAATACATTTTCTATAAAAAAAGAGGAATATTTTTGATTTTTAACACAAAAAAACAAGTTTTAACATTTATAACTCAACACGGTACTAAAGATAAAATCTTACAAAAAAAATGCTAAAAAATATAAATTCAATAACAATACACACAAAACAACTTAATACTAAACTAATATAAAATTTATATTAAGTTACATTTTTAAGCACCTCTAAAACAAACAAGCGTCACCGATTTAATAATCAATGACGCTTGTTTTGCGACCGCGGAGGGGTTCGAACCCCCAACCCTCAGAGCCGAAATCTGATATTCTATCCAGTTGAACTACGCGGCCTACCAAAAAATTATATACAATATATAAATTGATTTGTTTTAAGAAAGAAGTCTTTTAACAACAGATGAAATAGTTTTACCATCTGCCGAACCGGCAAGTTCTTTAGTAGTAGTACCCATTGTTTTACCCATATCTCCCATACCAGAGAAGCCATTAGCCTCTATAATAGCTTTAACTTTAGCCTCAACTTCCTCTTCCGTTAACTGTGCCGGAAGGAACTGCTCTATAATAGCAGCCTGATCAAGTTCCGGCTTTGCAAGATCTTCTCTACCCTGCTCTACATATATAGCTGCACTGTCTTTTCTTTGCTTAACCAGCTTTTGTAAAAGCTTAATTTCCTCTTCCTGAGCTACATCTTCTTTAGCACCGCTCTCTGTTTGAGCAAGTAATAAAGCCGATTTAACAGCTCTAAGCGCCTCTAGCGCTACTGTATCTTTCGCCTTCATGGCTGTTTTCATGGCGTCCATGATTTCCGTTTGTAAACTCATAAGTACAGGTTTTTAAAATGTGATGCGAATATAAAAAAATTAACCCGAAAGTTATTAAAGCTTTCGGGTTAAAGAGTCACATTTGGGTTAGTTTAATCTACATTGTCGTGAAGGAAAGAATTGTTGGAACGCAGCTGTAAATCATCATTACTGTCTGTTCCTAACGAAAACCTTGACTTGCTGTTGTCTGCCTTAGAGGCATCCAGGTCAATTCCCATCCTTTTATAAGCAGGTTCTTTTTCAATTTCATCAATCTTGGCAGAACTATTGTGGAATTTATAATTAAACTCCTTCATTTTCTTTCTGCGTTCCTCTGCTCTTAACCTTAAGGTTTCCTCAATAGTCATCTCTACCGGAGAAAGCTCATTGAAGCTCTGCTGTGGCTTAGCCGGTTCTTCAGTCTTTTTAAGCGTTATATTAAGCGACTCTTCTACAGGCTCTTCTTTTACTTTATCCTGAGGTTTAGATTCCAGCAGTTCGTTTTCTTTTTCAAGATACTCCTCTAAAGAATACCTTACAACACCGCTTTCGTTAACCTCGGTCATAGGAACTACCTGTACCGGATCTTTCACCTGTATTTCCTTTACTTCCTCATCAAGAGAGAAAAGTGTTTTTTGCTCTTTTGGCTCTTCCCTTCTTACATTTTCTGTATTATTAAGGTCGAAAGAGAAGCTTATCTGTTCTTCTTTAGGAGCAACTACAAACTCAGGATCTACAACCTCAATATCTCTTATATCCCTTACTTTGGTTTTAGCCTCAACAATTTCAGGCTCAAAAGCCTTTGGCTGCTCTTTTTGCGGCGAAACTATTTCAAAGAATACATCAAGGTTATTGATGTAATCAGTAGTAGGAACCAGTTCGTTCTCTACCTCTATATTAGTATCAGCTACTGGTTGTGACACCTGAAACTCTTCCTCTTCATCATCCTCCAGTGTAAAAACTATCTTTTTTTCTTCCTGAGGTTCTTCAGCTTTAACCTCTTCTACAACTTCAGCCTTAGGCTCATCTGTAGTAGTTTCCGGCTTTGTAGCAAAGTCAAAAGACGACATTACCGATCTTTGATTTAGTTCGCTTTCAAGTTTCTGCTCTTCCTCAAGGGCATGGATAATCTTTTTAGGCTCGGTATTTACTATCTCGTTTTGTTGTTCCACATTAAAGCCTGTAGCAATAATAGTTACAGAGATAGCCTCCCCTAAAGACTCGTCTTCACCAACACCCATAATGATGTTAGCATTATACCCTGCCTCTGTCTGGATATGATCGTTAATCTCACCTATCTCATCAATAGTGATTTCATTAGTACCCGAAACAATTAGCAACAGTACATTTTTAGCACCTGTAATTTTATTATCATTAAGTAGCGGAGAATCTAATGCATCTACAATAGCATCTTTAGCACGGCTTTCGCCTGATGATACTGCTGACCCCATTATTGCTGTACCACTGTTTGCCAATACTGTTTTGGCATCCTTAAGGTCAATATTTTGAGTATAGTGGTGTGTAATAACCTCTGCAATACCTCTTGAGGCCGTAGCTAACACCTCGTCAGCTTTAGAGAACCCGGCCTTGAAACCTAGGTTACCATATACTTCTCTTAATTTATTATTATTGATAACGATTAAAGAATCTACCTGCTTTCGAAGCCTTTCAACTCCAAGCATGGCTTGTTCTGAGCGCACTTTACCCTCAAACTGGAATGGTATGGTAACAATACCCACAGTAAGCACATCTCGCTCTTTGGCAAGTTTTGCAATTACCGGAGCTGCACCTGTACCGGTACCACCACCCATACCTGCTGTAATAAACACCATTTTGGTATTAGTATCCAGCATTTTTTCTATCTCCTCTATACTCTCTAAAGCAGACTGTTGTCCTACTTCCGGGTTAGCCCCTGCCCCAAGACCCTCAGTAAGGCTCACACCTAGCTGTATCTTGTTTGGAACTGTACTGTTTTGCAGTGCCTGTGAATCAGTATTACACACTACAAAATCTACTCCCTTGATTCCCTGCTTAAACATGTAATTGATAGCGTTGCTTCCGCCGCCGCCTACACCAATTACTTTGATTACGTTTGACTGGTTCTTTGGTAAATCAAACGAAATGCTTCCAAATTCTTCATTGCTCATCATAATCAACCGGGTTTTACTCTGCGTTATCTAAAAATTCTTTAATCCTATCTATATACTTATCAAAAAACGACTTCTTAACTTTTCTCTCTGTTGAGTCGTCACTACTCTTCTCTTTGTTTTCATTTTCAACCGAGACCTCTTCCATTTCCTGAACCGGTGCTGTAGCGGTTGCCTGTGTGGCTACCTCAGGTTGTTTTACCGGTTCCGGCTCCCTAACCTCACCTATTGGTGTTGCACTGCGTGTATTGTTTCTCAAACTATTCATTACAAGACCTACTGCCGTAGCATAAAGCGGACTTGATATTTCCTCGTCTGAATTTCCTGCAAGGTGCTCGTTAGGATATCCTATCCTGGTATCCATACCTGTTATGTACTCCACTAATTGCTTAATATGCTTAAGCTGAGAACCACCACCTGTTAGCACTATACCTGCTATAAGTTTTTTACGCGGATCTTCATGCCCGTAAGCCTTAATCTCTGCAAATACCTGCTCTACAATCTCCACTACTCTGGCATGGATAACTTTAGAAAGGTTTTTAAGTGAAATCTCTTTTGGCTCTCTGCCTCTTAAACCAGGGATGGAAACAATCTCGTTATCTTTGTTTTCACCCGGCCATGCCGAACCAAACTTTACTTTAAGTAATTCTGCCTGCTTCTCTATAATAGAGCAGCCCTCTTTTATATCCTCTGTTATTACGTTTCCGCCAAAAGGCACTACTGCCGTGTGGCGAATTATTCCGTCTTTAAATATGGCAAGATCTGTTGTGCCACCTCCTATATCAATAAGTGCTACACCTGCTTCTTTCTCTTCCTGGCTTAACACCGCATCGGCCGAAGCTAACGGCTCTAATGTTAAACCTGAAAGATCTAATCCCGAACTCTTAATACACCTACCCACATTCCTTATGGATGATGCCTGACCTACCACAACATGAAAGCTTGACTCTAACCTGCCTCCATACATACCAATAGGTTCTTTTATCTCAGTTTGTCCGTCTATTTTAAATTCCTGCGGCAATACATGGATAATTTCCTCTCCCGGCAACATAGCCAGTTTGTGCACCTGATTTATTAAAAGATCGATATCTGCATCACCAATTACCTCTTCAGGATTATGCCTGCTGATGTAATCACTGTGCTGAATACTCCTTATATGCTGGCCGGCAATACCCACCACAACATCATTTATTTTATATCCGCTATCTGCCTCAGCTTCCTGTACGGCCTGCTGTATAGACTGGATAGTTTGTGTAATATTATTAACAACTCCTCTGGCAACACCAAGGCTTTTGGATTTACCAACACCCAAAATTTCAAGCTTTCCGTACTCATTTCTTTTACCTATCATGGCAACAATCTTTGTTGTCCCGATATCCAGACCTACTGCAATGTTATCTTTTTCCATATCCTAATTTTTGGTGCACACAACCTGTTGTGTAAATTTCAGATTTATCGTTTTGTAATTCTCTATCAATGTATCCTTCACTGCATTTTGAAAAAATGCCTTATAATTATTAAACTTCTTCTCTACATTTACCATCCTGCCAAAAAGTATCACATAACTATAATTGCGATTCATCATTTTTAGCGATCCGTTTGGTGTTACTTCTATCCCAATAATGTTCTTTCTTAAAAAGGCATCATCATAGATATATTTAACTAACGAATAAAGCTTACTTTTATCAACGACGTTAAGGGCTCCGTTTAACAACAAAACCCTGGCGGTTGAATTCTCAGATAACGGCATTTTAGCCCCTTTGTAATCAATGTAGTACGACTCTCCTCCTTCATAAACCCTTGCCACAGGAACTCTTTGCCTTACAACAGCCTTCAGCCTGCCGTCTACCGTAGCGAATACCTCTGCATCGTCAATCATAGGATTGGACTCGAGTCTTTTCTCCACGCTATTCAAATCTAATTTTTCTTTCGTTATGCTCGTAACAGTGTTAAAATTTTGTATCAACAACTTATTAACTTTCTCTGGGGTAATAAACTCCTCAGTATCCGCAAATTCTACATCAGCAGCCACAAAATGCCTGCTTCCGTTTCTTTTTGAAGAGAAGGAATAAAGGAAAATAACCACTCCCGCGATTACAAAAAGCCTTATATTATCCCAGTTAATTTTTTTCATCAAGCACCTTTTTTATTTCCGGAACCATCTCACCAATATCACCTGCCCCAATAGTAATAACCACATCGGCATCGGTAATTCTCAAAAACGGAATCACGTCCTTTTTTGAAATCAGTTTTTTGTTTGGATTCTCTATTTTACCCAATAGCCATTTTGAAGTAACTCCTTCAATAGGCTGCTCCCTTGCCGGATAAATATCCAGCAATACTATATTTTTAAAAGCCGAAAGACTCTTAGCAAAACCATCTATAAAATCTCGTGTACGACTAAACAAGTGCGGCTGAAATATTGCCAGTACCTTTTTATTAGGATACAATTCAGTCACTGCCTGATGCACAGCATCAATCTCGGTTGGGTGGTGTGCATAGTCGTCTATATACACCATATCGGGTTTTTTAACCTGATATGAAAAGCGTCTTTTTACTCCTTTAAAGCTTTCAAGCGCCGCTTTTATATCGTTATCTGCTACTCCATAGGTTTTAGCCATAGCCAGTGCCATAAGCGCATTGGTCAGGTTATGTCTTCCCGGCAAAGCAAATCGTATATCTGTAATTTTTCCTGATGGCGTTTCGGCATCAAAAACATACCAGCCGTTTTCCACCCTTATATTTACTGCATTGTAATCACTACCATTCTCCACACCCACAGTTACTCCTTTAAGCGGAAGGTCTTTAGTAACAAACAATTTGGTTTTATCTTCAACCTTATTAGCAAACTCGGTAAACGAAGCCTCTATAGCCGTACTGTCTCCATAAATATCTAGATGATCTGCATCCATAGAGGTTATACAGGCCATATTAGGATACAAATGAAGGAACGAACGGTCAAACTCATCAGCTTCGGCTACCGTTACAGTTTTACCTTCACCAATTACATTAGAGTCATACCCTTCTACAATGCCTCCTAAAAACGCTGTTACATCTACCTTACTTTCATACAGTACATGCCCTAGTATGCTCGATGTAGTAGTTTTACCGTGTGTACCCGCTACTGCAAAGCAGTAAGTACCTTTAGTAATTATACCCAACACCTCGGCTCTTTTCTTAACCACAAAACCGTTTTTAATAAAATAGTTCCACTGAAAGTGCTCTTTAGGCACAGCCGGAGTAACCACAACCAACGTATTGCTCTTGTTAAGAAACGGAAGATCTATAAGTGCGATTTTATCATTAAAATGAACACGTATTCCGTTTTTCTTAAGTTCATCGGTAAGTTGTGTAGAAGTACGGTCGTACCCTGCCACATTTTTACCTATAGATTTAAAATAGCGGGCAAGGGCACTCATGCCTATCCCTCCAATACCTATAAAATAAACGTTATGTATCTGGTTTAAATCCATATATGCTTAAGCGCTACTTAATCAGTTTTATAATTTCTTCTACTATATCTTTTGTGGCATTTACCTTAGCCAGTTTTTTTATATTCTCACTCAGCTCCTGCTGTTGTTCATTATTAGCAAGCAGTGCCGAGAATGTACTTTCAAATTCAGCATCAAGCTGTGATTCCTTTAAAAGCAGTGCTCCGCCTTTACTCACAACTGCCTGTGCATTTTTGGTTTGGTGATCCTCTGCCACGTTTGGCGAAGGAATAAACACCACAGGTTTACCTACTATACACAGCTCTGACACAGATGACGCTCCAGAACGTGATATAATCATATCGGCTGCGGCATACACCAAATCCATCCTGTCTACAAATGACATTACCTGAACCTGCTTACCATCGTGATAATGCCTGTATTCCTCAAAATACAACCTACCACACTGCCACAACACCTGTACTCCCTGTCCCAACAGCCAACCCAGCTCTTTTGCAATTAGCTGGTTTATGCGCCTTGACCCTAAGCTTCCGCCTAAAATCAGGAGTGTTTTTTTATTTGGGTCGAGCTCAAAATGTTGTAATGCCTCTTCCCTTTTATCCTCCACACTAATCAAATCCTGCCTTACAGGGTTACCTGTAAATACAATTTTTGACGCCGGAAAAAACCTGTCAAGCTTATCATAAGCAACACATATTGCGTTAGCCTTTTTAGACAGCCATTTATTGGTAATACCCGGATAGGAATTTTGCTCCTGTATCACTGTAGGCACCCCCATAGATTCTGCCGCCCTTAATAACGGACCGCTGGCAAAACCTCCGGTTCCTATAGCCACATCAGGTTTAAATTCGCTTATAATTTTTCTTGACCTGAACAGGCTGTTTAAAAGCTTTACAGGAAAAAGGGCATTATCAAACGTAAGCCTTCTTTGTATTCCTGCTATCCACAAGCCTTTTATTTTATATCCTGCCTGTGGTACTTTTTGCATCTCCATTTTGTCCTGCGCACCAACAAAAAGTATTTCACAATCAGGAAAACGTGCTTTTAGCTCATTTGCAATGGCAATGGCAGGATAGATATGCCCTCCTGTACCTCCTCCGCTCAATATGAATCGTTTTGCTGCCATTGTTATTTTATATTATTCTTTTTTTTCTTCGTTTTATACATCAGGGTTTACCCATTACTGCATGCATCGGATTTTTAGTTCCGTCTTCTATCGAATATGCTGCTGATGCTTCTGTATTTTCCGTTCCTTCTTCTGCTTCCTCCTCCATGTGCTTGTCTATCATTCGTTGCAACGCTGCTTCGCGTTCTTCTTTCTCCAGTCGCTCCTGCTCTATCTCCTCATCCTTCTTGGTCACACTAAGTATAACCCCTACCGCAACACATGTCATCCAGATAGAACTACCACCACTACTGATAAGCGGAAGTGTTTGCCCTGTTACAGGCAGTAGCTCTACCGCTACCCCCATGTTGATAAGTGCCTGAAATATTATGGGGAATCCAAGCCCCACAATGAGCAGCTTACCAAACAGCGTTTTTGCCTTATGTGCCGAGACCAGAAACCTGAAGAACAACATTAGGTACAGAAACAGCACCCCTATTCCGCCCAGCAACCCGTACTCTTCCACAATGATGGCGAAAATAAAATCGGAAGACGACTGTGGCAAAAAGTTCTTCTGTACACTTTTCCCCGGCCCCAGTCCGTAAACCTTACCGGTTGCTATAGCGATTTTTGCTTTCTCAATCTGGTAATCGTCTTCACTTGGCTCATCCGACGTAAATCGTTCTATCCTCGATATCCATGTGTCTACCCTGTTAGGCATAGCCTTTGGGAACGCCTTAGCAAACGTTACAAAGAACAGAAGCATAAACACTCCCATACCTATTACCGTACCCAGATATTTTAACGGGTACTTACCTACAAATACCAGCATGCAAATCATACTGAATATTAATGCGGTGGTAGAAAAGTTTGCCGGAAGGATTAGTGCCAGCACTATAAATACCGGAATCCACAACTCAATGAACGACGATTTGAAGGTTATTTCTTTTCCTTCAATCTTAGCAAGGTACCTCGCCACATACACCATTAGCACTATTGAGGCTAAGGCCGATGTTTGAAAGGTTACCCCAACAAAAGGTACTTTTATCCAGCGGCTAGCATTAGCCCCGTCTATAACCGTACCCTGAAAAAAGGTATATACCAGTAACAGCGCCACTATAGGCAACAGTATTTTGGACAACCCCTTATAGTAATGATAAGGCACTTTGTGTACAAAATAAATAAGGGTAAAACCTATAAAAATATGTACTAAGTGCTTAACCAGATAACCTATGGTAGACCCCTTACCGATTACATATACAAGGTTTGCACTTGCACTGAAAACCGGCATGAACGATATAAGAGCCAGTAGTACTACAAACGACCAGATCCCTTTATCTCCCTTTAGGCTATTGATTAATTGTTTCATCTTTACTCATTTTTGTCATACTGACGAAGGAAGAACCTCTACAGATTCTCCGGCTTCATTACATTCCGCTCAGAATGACACCTGTTACTTACTATAAATTTTGCACGGCTGCTTTAAACTGCTTTCCGCGCTCTTCATAATTTTCAAAAAGATCAAAGCTTGCACATGCCGGAGACAATAAAACCGTATCTCCTTTTTCAGCGAGGCTTTGTGCTATTCTTACCGCCTCAGTCATATTTGTGGTTTCAACCATCACGTCTACCACATTACTAAAGGCGTTCATTATTTTATGATTATCTACACCTAGGCATACAATAGCCTTAACTTTCTCTCTTACAAGCGACATTAACTCATCATAGTCGTTACCCTTATCTACACCACCTACAATCCATACCGTAGGAGTGGTCATACTATCAAGCGCAAAAAACGTAGCATTTGTATTAGTTGCCTTAGAGTCGTTTATATACTGAACGTTTTGTATTTTCAATACTTTCTCCAAACGGTGTTCAACCCCCTGAAAATTAGAAAGACTCTCCCTTATGGTATCTTTCCTTATGCGCATAAGTTGCGCTACTGCCGTTGCTGCCATAGCATTTTTTACGTTGTGCTTTCCTTCTAGTGATAATTCGTTAATCGGCATAGTAAATTCTTCTTTATTGATGGTTGAAATAATCGTATTGTCTTTTACATAAATCCCTTCTTTTACTTTTCCCGACAACGAAAAAGGGATGGTTTTCGCTTTGGTTTTATTCTTTTTGAGCCATTTGTTAATCTCCTCGTCATCGGCATCATAAATCAGGTAATCATCTTTTGTCTGATTCATGGTAATCCTGAACTTCGCTTCTATATACAGCTCGTAATTGTATTCGTACCTGTCCAAATGATCCGGACTTAAATTTGTTATCACTGCAATGTTAGGACTATAAGTCTCTATACCATCCAGCTGAAAACTACTTAACTCCAGCACATAGCCTTCATGCTTATTCTCGGCAACCTGCCAGGCAAAACTTTTACCTATGTTACCTGCAAGCCCCATGTTTAAGCCTCCCTGTTTTATAAGGTAATGCGTTAGCATGGTAGTGGTAGTTTTCCCATTACTCCCTGTTATACCTATAGTTTTGTAATCCATAAACTTATAGGCAAACTCAATTTCAGATATCACAGGAACACCTTTCTTTTTAAGTAGCTTTACAATGGGCGACTTATCAGGGATACCGGGACTTTTCATTACCACATCGGCATTAAGGATTAGCTCCTCTGTATGCTTCTCCTCTTCCCATTCCAGTTTATTAAGTGCAAGAACTTCTTTATAGTTGTTTTTTATTTTCCCGAAATCAGACACAAACACGTCATATCCTTTTTTCTTTCCGAGAATCGCGGTTCCTACCCCGCTTTCTCCGCCGCCTAAAACTACTAACCTCATACTACCTTAGTTTTAATGAAACCAGTGAGAAAATAGCTAACAGTATTCCCACAATCCAGAAACGGGCAACAATCTTACTTTCATGGTATCCCTTTTTCTGGTAATGATGGTGCAGTGGCGACATCAGGAATATCCGTCGGCCTTCACCATATTTCTTCTTCGTATACTTAAAGTATCCCACCTGCAATACTACCGAAAGGTTCTCTGCAAGGAAGATTCCGCATAAAATCGGTATCAGTAATTCCTTTCTAACCGCAATAGCCATAACCGCTATTATACCTCCTATGGTAAGACTACCGGTATCTCCCATAAATACCGATGCCGGATAAGTATTGTACCAAAGGAAACCTATAAGCGAACCCACAAAGGCCGAGATAAATACCGTCATCTCCCCCGAGTTGGGTATATACATTATATTGAGATAATTTGAGAAAATGATATTACCCGAAACGAATGCAAATATCCCGAGGGTGAGCACCGCTATGGCCGATGTTCCTGCCGCGAGCCCATCTATACCATCTGTAAGGTTAGCTCCATTAGACACTGCTGTCACAATAAATATTACCATTGGTATAAATATCAACCATGCATAATTTTTATAGTTATCACCTGTCCAGGCTAACAGCTCAGCATAATCAAATTCATTATTTTTAAAGAACGGGATAGTGGTTGCTGTAGACTTCTCTTCCTGCGGCTTTACGTTTGACTCTACCTGCTCAGTACTGTAAATATTACCTTTAGAAGTATCTGTTCTTACCGTAACTCCGGGGTGGAAATACAGTATGTATCCCACTATAAGACCAAGACCAACCTGACCTACTACCTTAAATCTTCCTTTAAGGCCCTCTTTATCTTTTTTGAATATTTTGATATAGTCGTCAATAAACCCTATGGTTCCCATCCAGAGTGTAGTGACTATAAGCAGCATTACATAAATATTATCCAGCTTTGCCAAAAGGATTACCGGAATAAGGGTTGCCATAATAATTATTAATCCACCCATGGTAGGTGTACCCGCTTTTTGCGCCTGTCCTTCAAGTCCAAGTTCCCTTACGGTTTCACCTATTTGCTGTCTTCTTAAAAAGTTGATAATCTTTTTACCGAAAACAGTTGATATAAGCAATGAAAGGATTACCGCCATACCAGAACGGAAGGTAATGTACTGAAACACCCCTGCCCCCGGAACGTCAAAATGTTTGTCTAAATAATCAAATAAATAATACAGCATAAAGAGCGCTTATTTGTTTAGTTCTTTTAAAATTTCCTTTACTATTTGCATATCATCAAAATCATGGCGAACACCTTTTATCTCCTGATAGGTTTCATGTCCTTTGCCCGCTATGAGTATAATGTCGTTCGGTTTAGCCAGTTGGCATGCTATTTTTATAGCCTGCTTTCTTTCTACCACCGAAAGTGTCTTTTTGTAATTTTGAGGCTCTACGCCTTTTTCCATATCCTCTATAATATCTACAGGATCTTCGCTTCGCGGATTGTCCGATGTGAAAATAGCAACATCACTTTTTGATGAAGCTATGTGCGCCATTACCGGACGTTTAGTTCTGTCCCTGTCCCCGCCACAGCCTACAATAGTTATAAGCTGTTCGTTTCTTGTTCGTATATCCTCTATCGTCTTTAAAACATTGTCAAGCGCATCGGGCGTGTGAGCATAATCAACAATTGCCGTGATTTGTGAAGGTCCCGAAACAATAAACTGAAAACGCCCTGAAACGCTTTCAAGCTCACTCATTAGGCGAAGTACCTCCATATCCTCCAGTCCTAAATTGATAGCAGCCGCATATATAGCCAGTAAGTTGTACGCATTAAAAGCTCCTATAAGCTTAACCCAAACTTCCTGATCGTTTATTTTAAGTAACAATCCAGAAAACTGACTTTCCAGTATCTGAGCTCTGTAATCGGCATAGGTTTTTAGTGCATAGGTTAGCTTTTTGGCTACCGTATTCTGCAACATTACCAGTCCGTTCTTATCGTCAATATTGGTAAGCGCAAACGCCGATTTTGGCAACTTGTCAAAAAACGACTTTTTCACATCCCTGTACTCACTAAATGACTTGTGATAATCCAGATGATCGTGACTCAAGTTGGTAAAAATACCTCCGGCAAAATACAGTCCCTCAGTCCTTTTTTGGTGAATACCGTGCGAACTCACTTCCATAAAGCAGTACTCCACTCCTTCTTGCTGCATTTCGCTCAAATAGCGGTTAATAGTCAGCGAATCGGGCGTTGTATGTGTTGCTTTATATTCCTCATCGCCTACCAGTATTTTTACTGTAGAAAGCAATCCTACTTTATAGCCTGCCTTTTTAAACAACTGGTACAGCAATGTTGCTATAGTGGTTTTACCGTTGGTACCGGTTATACCAACCAGTTTAAGATTGTTAGACGGGTTACCATAATAGTTAGCCGCCATAAAAGCCAGTGCTTTATGGCTATTTTTTACCAGTACATAGGTAACATTTTCGCTAAGCACATCAGGGAATTCCTCACATACTATAGCTTTTGCCCCCAAGCTTATGGCTTTGTCTATATAATCATGCCCATTAGAAACCGTACCGTTTATGGCAACAAAAACATCTCCCTTACCTATTTGGCGGGAGTCAAACTCAACTTTATTCACAGTAATATCGGTTGAACCTTTTACTGCTTCAAGAGAGGCTTTGTATAATATGTCTTTTAATACCTTCACGATGATAATTCTAATGTTATAATTTGATCCCTTTCATAAGGCTGCCCGGCAGCCACTGATTGTTTTTTTACCTTACCCATACCTTTCACCTCTACTTTGAGCCCCATATTTCCTAAAAGGGCTACGGCATCCATTCCGCTCATACCAACAAGGTTAGGTATGGTATTGTATTTTTTTTGAGCCTTAGTATAGTATGACTCATATTTTTTATCCTGTTGCTCTACTTCCCTGTCAAGATTATCTACCTGGTTAGTAGAAGGCACATCTGTAAATATCTTTTGGGCTATCCTTTTAAATACAGGCCCCGATACATCGGCTCCATAATACCCTTTGTAAATACTAGGCTTGTGGATAACCACTATACAGGAATACTTAGGATTATCTGCCGGGAAATAACCTGCAAAAGACGACGAGTAATACATACCGTTATCTTTACCTTTTCCGCGACCGTAATTTACCTGAGCCGTTCCTGTTTTACCTGCCATCGAGAAATCTTCTGAATACAGCTTAGACCCCGTACCTTTTTTCACTACGTTTTCCAGCACAGCCTTTACTTTGTCAATAGTTTCCTGAGAACATATTTTTGGGTTTAAAACCTCTTTATCAAATTTCTTTATGGTTTTATTCCACTCTTTTATCTCCTGAACAAAAAGTGGTTTAACCATCTCCCCATCGTTTGCCACAGCATTATACAGTGCCAGTGTTTGCAACGGAGTCATACTCACCCCATAACCAAAAGCCATCCATGGTAGTGATATACCAGACCACGACTTATCTCCCGGTTGCGGGATTCTTGGCCTGCCTTCACCCTTAATGGAAACTCCAAGCCTATTATTTAAACCAAAAGCATTAATGTGATCTACAAACTGCTTAGGGTTATCTTTATAATTATCATATACCGCCTGTACAAGTACAGTATTTGAAGACAGTTCAAAACCTCTTGCCAGCGATATTTTACCGTAACCGCCCTTACGCGAGTCACGTACTTTTCTTTTATAATAGGTCACTATACCATCGTGGGTATCATACACTTCACTGGTGTCTACTTTTTTATCTTCCAGCAAAGTAATAAGCGACGCCAACTTAAATGTAGATCCAGGCTCCTGCGACTCCCCTACAGCATAATTAATAGTCTCGTAGTACGAACCATCATTAGCTCTACCCAAATTGGAAATAGCCCTTACATAACCGGTTTTGGTTTCCATAACCACCACACAACCATGATCGGCCTCATAATATTCCAACTGCTTTAATAAAGCGTGGTGGGCAATATCCTGTATATACACATCTATAGTCGAAACAATATCACACCCATCTATAGGCTCTATTTGGTTATTATCCCCTATTGGCTTCCATTGGTTTTTGGCAATCTTCTGCATCATCTGCTTTCCGTCCTTACCGTCAAGGTATTCGGCAAAAGCACCTTCAATCCCCACTTCACGCTCATTACCGCTACTGTCAAGCCTGTCGTAACCTATGGTTCTTTTTGCAATTTTCCCTATAGGATGTTCTCTAACGGTACGTTGCTCTGTAATCATACCTCCTTTATAAGCCCCAAGGTTAAACAGCGGAAAGCTTTTCACTCTCATATATTGAGTATAGCTTAACCCCCTGGCAATAAACAGGTACCTGTTATGGTTATTACGTGCCCTTTTTAGCGTATTATAATAATAGCTTGACGGCTTGCCGAACATTACCGAAAGTGAATCAGACAATGGCTTTAAATACTCTTTAAAGTTTTCACTTTTTGAAGCCATCGCATCAAACCTTATATCATAATTAGGTATTGATGTTGCCAGCAAACTTCCGTCAGACGAGTATACATTCCCCCTGTTAGCCGGTATGGTTATTTCCCTAACCGTACGTTTTTGCGCCAGGTCTCGGTAATATTCACCTTCAACCCATTGAATGTTGGTGAGCTTTACAGCTACAAGAATAGCCATCACAAAAATTGCGAAGGCTACCAGGTATATTCTGTAAGAGATATGTTTATCTTCAGCTCCCATATCTTCAATTTATATTTTAATCTTCCGTTTTATAAACCTTTATCTTCTTTGGCGGAACCGATGCCGGATAAATTCCTTTTGGCTCCATTTTTTTTGATATTGTGGACTCCATTTTGAGTTTCATTAACTGAGACCTCATATCCACAAATTCAGATCGCAGCTTTTTAACCTCATCATTCAGTTCGGTTTTACGATATACCTTTTGCTCATAGTTATGCGAATTTGCAATAAGCACCATAGCCACTAAAATAAGGAACACAATAAAGCGCCAGTTTTTAACCGACCCTTCATCTACCAGATATTTAGCTTTCAGTAAACCGTAAACACCACCTTTCATGACCCTATAGTTTTTCTGCAATTCTTAACTTAGCACTTCTCGCCCTGTTATTCACTTCTATCTCCTCCTCTGTAGGTACTATCAGTTTTCCAACCGCTTTTAAAGGCACTTCAAAATTCCCGAACATATCACGCTCAGGCTCACCTTCAAACATTCCGTTTCTTATAAAGCGTTTTACCAACCTGTCTTCAAGCGAGTGGTATGAAATAACACTCAGCCTTCCGCCCGGCTTTAACATCTCCAGAGTTTGCTCTAAAAACTCTTTAAGCACATCAATCTCCTGATTCACCTCTATACGGATAGCCTGATAGATTTGCGCCAGTATCTTATTACTTTTATGAGCCGGCAAAAAACGGCTAAGCACCTGCTTAAGCTGCTCAGTACTCTTTATACTATTATCGCGTCTTGCATTTACAATTGTATTTGCCAGCGCACCTGCATTTTTAAGCTCACCATACTCAAAAAACATTTTTTTAAGCTGCTGCTCCTCATACTCGTTCACTACATTGTAAGCACTAACAGCACTTTTTTGATTCATACGCATATCCAGCTCGGCATCAAAACGGGTAGAAAAACCACGTTCTGCAACATCAAACTGATGTGAGGAAACACCAAAGTCTCCAAGCACCCCGTCTACCTCCTTAATACCATAAAACCTCAAGTACCTTTTTAAGAACCTGAAGTTTTCCGGAATCAAAGTAAATCTGTCGTCCTGTATTACGTTTGCCTGCGCATCCTCATCCTGATCAAAAGCAAACAGTTTCCCGTTAGGACCCAGCCTGCTCATTATCTCCCTGGAGTGCCCTCCACCACCAAAGGTGACATCCACATACACCCCATCCGGCTTTATATCGAGTCCGTCAACGGTTTCTTTCAGTAAAACCGGGTTATGATATTCCATCGTCGTCATCATTTAAATTCCCCATTACTTCTTCTGCAAGATCAGCAAAATCAACAACCGAGTCGTCTATTGATTTTTCATACTTATCTTTGTCCCAAATCTCAACAATGTTAACCGCCGAAGAAAGCACTATCTCTTTATCAATCCCTGCAAAAGCAACAAGATCTTTTGAAATCAATAGTCTACCGGCAGCATCTATTTCCACGATTTTCACACCTGCTGTAAACCTGCGGATGAAATCGTTATTCTTCTTCACAAAACGATTCAGCTTATTTATTTTCTGCATCATTTTATTCCACTCTGTCATCGGATACAATTCAAGACATGGCTGAAAAACCGAGCGCTTTAAAACGAAACCATCTTCCAGACCGGCATGCAGTTGTTTCTTCAAAGGGGCAGGAATCATCAGCCTTCCCTTCGAATCTACCTTACATTCATATGTCCCTACAATGGTATTCAAGCAGTTACGTTTTGGGTTGTTTATTAGCAAATATATGGAAATATTTACCACTTATTACCACTTTCTACCACTTTGTTAATAAGTTTTACCCGCTCATACCCACCTGACAGAATTTTCTGCTACCTCTCTCATTACTAACCTTTAAATAAATTTTAGCTTTTAAAAAAATATAATGGGGATTTTTTAATTTTTTAAGACTTATTAACACCTACAATGAAAAAAATTAATTTTTTGAGAATAGATTATTTTTTTAACATTAAAAATTAAAAATCAGGTATTTACACTCTAAAAAAGGATTAAGCAATGCTTACTGAATAAATTTCACATGCATGCATAAAAATAAAGCCCGAATATTATCTATAATATTATATATTTGTGCATATTTGAAATTGTTACAAATTTAACATGCATACCACCAAGAAAGAAGGTAAATACACTTATTATGAAGCCGGTGAAGGCACTCCGATAATCATACTTCATGGCCTTATGGGAGGACTGAGTAACTTTGACGGTGTTGCAAAATACTTCCCGAAAGAAGGTTATAAGGTGGTCATCCCTGAACTACCTATATATACACAGAGTATTTTAAAGACTAACGTAAAGGCTTTTGCTAAGTGGGTAAAAGACTTTATTACGCACATGGGATATGACAGGGTTATAATGCTGGGCAACTCCCTTGGAGGTCATATTGCATTATACCATACTAAAATGTATCCTGAAAAAATGCTGGGGCTTATCATTACAGGTAGCTCAGGATTATATGAAAGTGCAATGGGCGACAGTTACCCAAGGCGCGGTGACTATGAATACATTAAACGAAAAGCTGAAGATGTATTTTATGATCCGGCAGTAGCAACAAAGGAAATTGTAGACGAAGTTTTTGAAACAGCAAACGACAGACTTAAGCTTATAAAAACCCTAACGATTGCAAAAAGCGCCATACGCCACAACATGGCTAATGACCTACCTAAAATGCACATCCCTACCTGTATAATATGGGGAAGAAACGATAAGGTTACTCCTCCTGAAGTTGCAGAAGAGTTCCATAGCCTGCTACCAAACTCAGATCTTTATTGGATTGACCAGTGCGGACACGCAGCCATGATGGAGCGTCCGGATGAGTTTAACAGATTAATGCACGAATGGCTTAAAAAGTCAAACATATAAAAATACAGAATCCGGCTCCTGCCGGATTTTTAATATAATCCTGCCACATAATACCGTTTGTATATTTATACCTAAATTTGCAAGCATACGGCCTGGCCGGGAAACCAAACTTTTAAAAGATGAAGATAGATACCGCCGAATTTATTATTAGTAACTCTGACGTAAGCAAATGCCCGAAGGAACCACTTCCTGAGTATGCCTTTATAGGACGCTCAAACGTAGGAAAGTCGTCTCTTATTAATATGCTTACCAACAATAAGAATCTGGCTAAAACTTCATCTAAGCCCGGAAAAACACAGCTTATAAATCACTTTAAGATAAACAGCAACTGGTTTTTGGTCGATTTACCGGGATATGGTTATGCCAAGGTTTCTAAACACACCAAACAGGTTTTCCAGAAATTCATAACTCAATACTTTGAGAAACGCGAGCAACTGGTATGTGCTTTTGTTTTAATTGACATTAGACACGAAGCCCAAAAAATAGACCTTGAGTTTATTAACTACCTTGGCGAGACAGAAGTACCTTTCTGTATTATTTTTACCAAAGCCGATAAAATAAGTAAAGGAAAAATAGACCAACATATTGCAGCCTACAAAAAACAGCTACTTGCGAATAACTGGGAAGAAATGCCTCCGCATTTTGTAACCTCATCACAAGACGGTACAGGTCGCGATACAGTATTAGAGTATATAAACGAGGTAAACCAGTCGATATTCAATAATACCGACTTTGTATAACTACAATAGCTTCTCCATAAAGTAATTGGTTAACACCTGTCCGTTTCGCTCCACCTGCTGTTGTTTCAACACAGTATAACCATGCTTTTCAAAAAAGGGTTTTGCCGTGATGGAAGCCGCCACTGTTATCCTGCTAATATTATTAGCAAGGGCACATTGCTCAATAGCCTCTTTAATTAACGTAGCCACACCACACCCCTGATGATCTTTGTGCACAAACAGGTGATCAAAATATCCTGAGGCATCAATATCACCAAAGCCTGCAATAACACCGTTGTGCTGTACCAATACTGTATAGTTTTGAGACAACAACTTAGCCCAACGCTCATAATCCAGTTCGGCAGGAGCCCAGGCCTCCAGTTGTGCATCGGTATAATCTATTTTATTTACTGTGTGTACGGTTTGATAAAACAGCGTTACCACCTCATTGCAGTCTTCCTCTTTATATTGGCGAATGGTATACATATATAAAACAAAAAAGCGGCCGGAGCCGCTTTAATTAATTATCGTCTTTTTTAAGCTCAAGCTTCTCGGCAAAATAATCACAAAAGTCTCTCATGGTCTCAGCCATTTTAGTTTCGGTAGTAGCACGCTCAAAAGTATGCGACATGGAAACCAGCGTTTGGTGGAAAAACACCTTCATTTCATCTACCGGCATATCCTTAGTCCACAAATCAATACGCATGCTTTCCTGACTTTTAGGATCCCATACCGAAAGCATCATGGCTTTGGTTTCCTGATTCACTACACCACCATCACGGGCAGTCCAGCTTAGTTTCTCAGGAACCCTGTTCTCATCAAGCTCAACATTTACTTTTATCTCTGATTTAAGTGTATTCTTAGACATTATTTTTTGGGTTTGTATTTAGAGTTATCAAAAATTGTTTTCGCATCTGTGTTTAAAAGATTCTGCAAAGTTACATCTTTATTGTTTTCCATGTAAGCCCTAACAATTTGCCATCCCATCCAAATACCTAATCTACCCGGAGACTCGTTATCCAACTCAAGATAAAACTTAGAGAAAGGCGCCGGGTTTACAAAGCGTGCTGCCAGTTTAGCATCGGTATCAAATAAAAGTTTGTTCTCTATAAAATAACGCCAAATTTCAGATTCGTTTTCCTCAGCCCAAAGCTCCTGCTCATCAGTATATCCCATTTTTGCAGCATCTGTAGCATTAGGGATAATAACATCTTTCATATACAGCTCCTTACCAAAATACACTATAAGCGCAAGGAATGTTCTGTTTTTAGGAGGAGCAATATAATCTGTCGCGAAAGATGAAACAACATCGGGCACTATCTGGTTTGGCTCAAAAGTCTGCACCTGATAACTTGGCAAACCATCATACAGTTTATTATCCTTACCCAAATACAGATTAATAGGTATAGCTACTACCTCTGGCGAGTATACCGCCCTTTGGTTTTCATTGTCAGATATAATAGTAAACACCTCTGGCGTACTGAAATCATTAAAATAATATTTCATGTGTTTGAATGCCGACTCCAAATCCCCTTCAAGTGTATTGAATTTAGCAAACTCCTTATCAGTTTCCTCTTTTAGCTGACGCATAAAAGGATCATTCATATTATTTACCCAAACCGAGTCGGGGAAGTTTTGAGGAAAAAAGTACGGATAAGCCTCTTTCAGTTTAGGTAAATCTTCGGGCTTACTATTGTAAAATACATCGTCAAACCTTACAATTTTCACCTCACCTATCTCAACTTTTTCAATTTCTTTTTCAATTTCACTCTTACCGTTACACGATATTAATACTAACGGAAAGATTAAAAGCAGAAAATATTTCTTCATAATTTGTGTTGTCATTTAAAGTTTTCCTGTTTGGAATTATTTACTTTTATAGAGTATTTTTGTGCAAATATACATTACTAAACCTAATACCAAATATAATGGCTGCAACCCGAAAATTTAAAACCGAAACTGCAAACGAATATATTGTAAAATGGCTGCGTGATTATGCAACTAACGCAAAAGTAAAAGGTTTTGTTGTAGGGATATCGGGCGGAATTGATTCGGCAGTAACATCCAGCCTTTGTGCTCAAACCGGTTTACCTACATTATGTGTGGAAATGCCGATACACCAGGCCCAAAATCAGGTTAGCCGAGGCAGGGAACACATAAAGCAGCTTATGGAAAGGTTTGATAATGTATCTACAGTAGAAGCCGACCTTACCCCTGTTTTTGAAACTTTTAGAAAACAGGTTCCCGAAACCGAAAATCAATACCTGCAGGACTTAACCCTTGCTAATACAAGAGCCCGACTACGAATGACTACCCTGTACTACTTTGCAGGAATAAACAGCGCCCTTGTAGCAGGAACAGGTAATAAGGTGGAAGATTTTGGAGTTGGTTTCTTTACCAAATATGGTGATGGTGGCGTAGACCTTAGCCCAATTGCCGATTTAATGAAATCGGAAGTACGTGAGCTTGCCAAATTCCTTAAAGTACCACAAAGTATTATTGCCGCAAAACCTACCGACGGACTGTTTGGTGATGACCGTAGTGATGAGGATCAATTAGGAGCAAGTTATGACGAATTGGAGTGGGCAATGCTCGAAGCTGAAAAAGGAAAAAAACACGATGACTTTACCGGGAGGCAAAAAGAGGTTTTTAACATTTATTTAAGATTAAACGCTATTAACCAGCACAAAATGAACCCAATACCGGTATGCGAGATACCATTAAATTTGAAATAAAATTCTTTCATTCACAATACTTTAAGATTTTAATAAGATTTTAATTGCTAACTTTACTGTAAGTTTTAACTCAAAAAATAGCAATTATGATTAAACTATGCTTAGCGGATAATCATCCTGTAGTACACTACGGAATGAAGGCCTATTTTAGCGAAAATCCGGAAATCAGCTTTGCAGGGGTGGTAAACAATCTGGAGGGGCTTATGGACGTGCTGAAAAAGAAGACTGTTGATGCCGCCATTATTGACCTGGAGTTAGACGGCTTAACGAGTATAAGCTCTGTTAAATCTCTTGTTAAGGACTATCCCGACACCAAGATTGTGATTTTTACCAATCTTGCCGAACAGATATATGCACCAAACGCCTTAAAAGCCGGAGTATCGGCCTATGTGCATAAAAATGCCAAAATGGAAGACCTTGAAAATGCCATTAAAAAGGTAATGCAGGGCGAAGTGGTGTTTAGCGATCTTGTTAAAAAGAACCTTGCACTGCTTAATAAGGGCAAAAAATCTGAAAGGCTATACAGGAAACTTTCTTCACGAGAAATTGAAGTATTACGCTACTTAAGCGAGGGTAAAAAGAATAAGGAAATAGCAAAACTGCTTGACCTTAATGAGAAAACTATAAGTACCTATAAATTAAGGTTACTTACCAAACTGCATGTTACTAACTTAGTAGATTTAGTTAACAAAGCTAAAACGCTGGAAATAGTTTAACCCTAACATTCATTCCGGGAACACAACTCTAACAAACCAATCACCTTTTATATTATCGGGATTTTTTTGAGATGCTTTATACCATTATAAACACATCATGGAAATATATTACCTATGTGGTACGTATACGTTCTATACGTTTTAGAACGTTTTTATTAAGCTCGGTATAATCCATAATATCCTGCATGGCATCCCTGTTATCACCATCGGGGGTAATTTGTGCGATGAGTTCATGTATGAGTTTTGTAATAAGACGAGACCTTAAATCAAAAATGATTTGGGTTACATGTTCCTCCACAGTCATATGTTTATGCTTAACCGGAATTTGCTGCTTGTCTTCCCACTCACTAAGCAAATACCTGTCGTCATCCATATAAATATCAGACACCACATTTTGCAACTCAGAAGGAAGATGGTTAACAAAGTTTTCCTGCTTAATTTCCTTATTAAGATAAATATCTATAAGCTGCTTATAAAGGGCACTGAATGTAGGATGAGTGAATTCTACCTCATCTTCCTGTAGGTTAAGGTAAACCCACTCATACACTTTACAGGCTTGGGTTTCGGTAAAGTTTACCTCATCACCAAATTCGTTATACTTGGTAAATACGTTTTTAAACTCACAATCTTTATCCCCATACAATTGTAAGGCCTTTACAATTTCATACTCAATACCGCTTAAGTCATCCGGCTTAATTTTCTGCTCAGTTGGTATCTCCTCTACTACAGGCTGCAAGGCTTTAGCTTTTTGCTCCTCCTTCATTTTCTTACCGGCATCGGCTATATCTTTTTGCACCAACTGTGCCAGTGTACTGATAAGTACCTGTTCGGATATATCCATAATACGGGCACACTCCTGTATGTATACCTCCTGCTGAATCCTATCGGGTATTTTAGAGATACTGTTTACAATATCCCTAATAAGTCCGGCTTTTTTTACAGGGTCGTTTTTAGCCTCATCCATAAGCAGGGAAGCTTTGAACTGTATAAAATCCTTCGCATTATCCTGTAAATAAGCAATAAGCTCATCGTATGATGATTTTTTGGCAAAACTATCAGGGTCTTCCCCATCAGGAAATGTACAAACCTTTACGTTCATACCTTCCTCCAGAATAAGATCTATACCTCTAAGCGATGCACGAAGTCCTGCCGCATCTCCGTCAAAAAGTACCGTAATGTTTTTGGTAAGCCTGTTTACAAGACGAATCTGATCGGGCGTTAAAGCGGTACCCGAAGATGCCACAACGTTCTCCACTCCTGCCTGATGCAACTGTATCACATCGGTATACCCTTCAACAAGGAAACAGTTATCCAGTTTGGCTATAGCCTGCTTGGCATGATATATACCGTATAACACTTTACTCTTGTGGTAAATATCACTCTCGGGAGAGTTAAGGTATTTAGCCACCTTTTTATCATTACCTAAAATACGGCCGCCGAATCCTAAAACACGACCCGACATACTTTGTATAGGGAACATAACACGTCCGCGGAACCTATCGGCATTCCTGCCATCCTCTCGTACTATGGTCAATCCTGTTTTTTCGAGGAATTCCAGCTTATACCCTTTACCTAAAGCCTCTTTACTAAAAGCGTCCCACTCTTCAGGCGAATACCCCAAACCAAACTTCTTGATAGTTTCTCCGGTAAATCCTCTTTCCTTAAAATAAGAATAACCAATAGCCTGACCTTCGTCGGTATTTAAAAGTGTACTGTGAAAATACTTTTGTGCAAATTCGGAAACCAGATACATACTCTCCCTTTCGTTGGCTACCGCCTTCTGTTCATCTGTCTGTTCTGTTTCCTCAATTTCAATATTGTATCTTTTCGCCAGATAGCGAATAGCCTCCGGATACGAGAAATGTTCGTGTTCCATAAGAAACGCTACAACATTCCCCCCTTTACCCGAACTGAAGTCCTTCCATATTTGTTTTACGGGAGACACCATAAACGACGGTGACTTCTCGTTACTAAACGGACTAAGCCCTTTAAAGTTACTACCGGCACGCTTAAGGTTTATAAAATCGCCTATAACCTCCTCAACGCGGGCAGTCTCAAAAACAGTATCTATGGTACTTGGTGAAATCAAGGCTTTGTCAAATATTAAAAAGGGGTGTAAAGTTACAAAGAAATACAGTGATTTAAAGATAGTAATTATCGAGATTACTCTTTGCCTGCCAAACTATCTATCATACCGTTAAAAATAAAGTAATGAAACGGCAGTACTGAATACCAGTACAACCTGCCCCATAAGCCTTTAGGCCTAAAAACGGCTCTTTGCCACAACTTGCCTTTCTCAATCCTGAATTCCAGCCATGCCTCACCGGGCAGTTTCATTTCAGCATACAGTAACAAACGCTTCTCTTTTTTATCAGCAAACAACACACGCCAAAAATCGAGCGCATCACCCGGTTGTAGTTTTGAAACATGAGTACGACCTCTCCGTAACCCTATACCGCCAAACATTTTATCCAGAAAACCTCTTGCTTTCCATAAAAAATCGCCATAGTACCAACCAGTTTGTCCTCCCAAAGCCCATATACGGTTAAGTACTTCTTCCTCATTAGTCACTTTCCTGAATTTTATATCTTTAAAACAGCCGTATTTAGGAATGGTAATGTATTTGGATATCTTCTCGCTAAAACGTCCGCTAACTATAGAGTCTTTCCAACTGGAGAGTATGGCATCTTCCTCTATTTTCTGGAAAGCCTTTTCAACCGCCTCCCTATACGTAATAGGGTGTACATTTAGTATTTCACTGAGATTATTTGGACGTCCTACTATGGCGATTTTCATACTATCTACCAGTGAAACTGCTAATTTAAACGTGGTAGAGGTTACAAAATACAACCAGTAAGACGACAGCTTAGGCGTCATTACCGGCAGTGTGAGTATGTATCGTTTAAGCCCCCTTACTTCGGCAAAAATGAGTAACATTTTTTTATAGGTAAGTACTTCGGGACCATATATATCGTAGTTGTTATTGTAGAGTTGTTTGTTCCCTGCTGCTTTAGAGAGGTAACTCAGTACATCCCTTATAGCAATAGGTTGTGTTTTTGTATTAAGCCATTTAGGAGTAACCATAACCGGAAGCTTCTCTACCAGGTCTCTTATAATTTCGAAGGATGCACTGCCACTCCCTACTATTATACCCGCCCTGAAAGCGGTAAGAGCATAAGTACCGGTACTAAGCACCTGTTCTACCTGTTTCCTGGAACGTAAATGTTTGGAAAGTACTTCCTCGTTAACAATACCGCTTAGGTAAATAACCTGCTTTAGTGACGTACTCTTTACATAATCGATAAAATTATAGGCACATGCCAGTTCCTGCTTCTCAAAATCGGCGGAAGCCGACATAGAGTGCATTAAATAATAGGCAACATCAATATCTTTAGGGATTTGTACAGCCGAGGAATACACCAAAAAATCAATCTCTATGAAGGTTAGTGATTCAAGGTCTTTGAACTCCTCAGGTATCCTGTTTAAATCTCTCACACAGCACACCAGCTCATGCCCCGCTTCCAGCAGAAACGGAATCAGTCTTTTTCCAATATAACCTGTAGTACCAGTAACGAGAATCTTCATGGTGTAAGAATAATTCTTATAAAGTTAGTCACAACTTTACAAAAACACACCATAAACAATTGTTATTTAATTACTAAAGACTAACTTAAATCTTCCACATCAAGCAGGTTGTGTTTAAGGGCAAATACAATAACACCAATAAAGTTTTTAGCGCCCACTTTGGTTATCATACGTTGCCTGTGGGTTTCAACAGTACGCTGGTGAATAAAAAGTTCTTCGGCTATTTCGGCAGAACTTTTCCCTTTACAGATAAGCTGAATAACCTCTTTCTCACGATCACTTAAAAAGTCTTTATCAGGCTGAAATTCGTTCCCTCCCTGCTGGTACAGCATAAGGTCTTTTAATACCGAACCCAATTCCGGACCCAAATAAAAACCGCTGGTATCCAGGTTACGAATAGCCAGTTCCAACTGTTCTGGTTCAGAGTTTTTAGTTACGAAGCCGTGAGCACCGCTTTGCATTACATGCCTTATGGTTTCTTTACTGGAAAGCTGAGAAATCATAAGTACTTTTATACTATCATGTACCTTTAGTACTTTACCGCAAAGTGTATAGCCATCCATTTCGGGCATCTGGATATCCAAGAGGGCTATATCTACATTTTTATTCTCTTTAAGATGTAATAAGAAGTCATTACCGCTGTCGCTTTCATAAACTACCTCAACACCTTCAAAAGTACCTATAAGGGCAGCGAGGCTTTTCCTGAAAAGCTTATGATCGTCTACCAGGGCTACTTTAAGCATGGTTTATGTTTTTTATGGTTATGGTAAATTGGTTTCCTTTTGGTTTTTCTTCATTTTGGGTTATAATACCACCTATGGCGTGTAGCCTCGAGGTAATATTTTTAAGTCCGCTTGCGTTTGGTTTAGCTAAATTCTCTTTAAAGTTAAATGAAATACCGTTATCGCTTATTTCGATTTTAAGGCTATCTTTTTCCTGTAACAGGTTTATTTCACTCTTACTAACATTACCATACTTAATCATGTTAGTAGTAAGTTCCTGCAGTACCCTAAAAAGCTGGTATGCTACCAGAGGCGGAAGCTGAGCAACTCCGTTAGGAATAACCTCAAACTCTATTTGAGCTTTAGACCCTACATTATCCAGGTGATTTTTAAGTGCCGGTACCAAGCCTTCGGTCTCCAATAAAGGCGGCATAAGATTATGTGATACGGCACGTGTATTTTGCAGAGCGGCATCTACCCCTTCTTTAATCTCGTCAAAAATGGCTTTGTTTTCTGATTCTTTTTTAGCTAAAACACTAAGGTAGTTTTTAATAGCACTTAAATCCCCCGAAACACCATCATGCAAATCGGCCGCAATACGGGCACGTTCATTCTTCTCACTCTCAAGGCTAACCTTGAGCATGTTTTCGGTCTCCTTGCGTTTCATCCTGAAAAAATGTCTTTGGTAGGTAACTACTATAAACATTAGTCCAAACGCTAAAAACAGCATTATTGCTGTACCTATATAAAATAATGATACTACTTCTTCCCCCTGTCCCATCGTGTTGTGTATTCTAAAAAATCAGCAAAATGGCGGATTTTGCCTAATACATCAAAAATACAATAAATATCGGGGTTTTAACACAATTTTAATTACGGCTTTTTCACAGTTGCTTTTAGTAGCCCTATTATCATCATTATTCTCATAAAAGTTCCGAGAATAAGGAACACCAGCCAATATTTTGTCCATAATCCTGTGGCTTTAAAAAGATGTCCTGTAAACAACACCGGAATAACTCCTCCACATAAATAAATCACAGCACCCAGAACATAATAAAATGCCGGCATTCGCCATAATGAAACAACTTCGTCTTTTTTAAATAAATCTTTAAACCATAAAATAGCCCATATAATAATAAAAACTGTTTCAATTGCACCATAATACCCCTCGACTATATTATGGTTATCAATATTCCAAAAGAAAAGAGAAGTTATGTAAAAAGTAAGAAAGACTATATTGAATGTACTGTAAAGAGTTTTGTATTTTTTTAAGAGTTTATAAAACATATAATTAAATGCTAAAAACTCTAACAAACTATATAATGTAGTCCAATAGGCTGTTTTAACAAAAAGAATGATAGAAAATATAACTTCATATAACTCTCCAATAAACATAAGCCATACAAAAGGTTTTATTACCTTAAATTCATTGTAAAGTTCTTTTCTTGGAGATCTGGTATAATAAAAATATATCAGTAGTATTCCACATAATAAATACTGAAAAACAAAAGATACAGATATGTAATACCAAATATTATTCCTCATTGCTTATCACTTTCACCTCTAAAACCCAAAAGCCCCTTGTTACTTATAGTTCCAAGACCTAACACTTAGATTTCTCCAGCCTAACTAACAGTATCCCCTTGGAAACATTAAAATAACTATTGGTAATACAGATAATAGTGTCTCTAAAAAACAACCCTGTATTACCAATAATTAATCAATTTGATTTACTAATTTGATAGCGGACTGTTCATATCACAATTTTGAGGACATATAACCCCTTTATCTAACAAAAGTCCGTTTGTTATATCGCTACCGTTTGCATCTACTCCTACAATAACAACATTTTGTTCATTCCTAACTACATCAAACCCTCTGTACATACGTAATCCTATACAACCTTCCTGATCTATAACTGATTGTAGTTTATCGCTTCCAAAAAAGAAGCATTTAGGCTCAGTAGGGAATGCGGCCTGATAAGCGTTAGTCATTTCTTTTGCCTCTGTAAGGTCGATAAATTCTCCGGTGTGTTTGTCAATTGGCATATTAATCAATTTTTAAATTTGTTATGCAAAACTACTAATTATGGTTTTCACTACAACATTTGCAGGAAAATACAATTTACATTTGTGGAAAATACGTAATTTATTTTTGTTAACAAAGTGTTAAAAACAAAAAAAAGCGCTTCCCGAATTACAAGGAAACGCCTTTTTGAAGTACAAAACTAACCCTAATTTGTCTAATTTAAATCAAATCTTATGCCAAGAGATACATTGTTTTGATCTATTTCATTATTTTCAAAAACCGGCTGTAAATCATATTTAAGATATAGACTAATCGACTTATAACCAACATATGCGCTAAGCCCGTAAACAAAATCATTTATATTATAATTACCTCTTCGCCTTTCTTTTACATCATTACCATCTGCATTCTCATATTTTAAAATTTGTTTTTCCTTCACATTTACACCGGCATATCCTCCTAAACCAACTCTAAAACTGTTATAAGTAGGGTAATATGTTTTATCTTCATTTACCTGCTTTTTGGTAAAATCAAACTCTAAATGCACCGGAACGACTAAATTAACATACCTTAATCTGGCTAAATCAATATCAGTACCGCTATCAGCAAGAATAGTTTTACCCTCATCTGTTACAAAAACCTTATCGTCCTCCGGCCTTAGGTTATTGTACTGTAAAGACAATCCATACTTGGCATGCAGCAGATTATTATTTCTTAATATTCGGGTATTAAAAGTTAATCCCCATTCATAAAAATCAGATCTAAGTTTATAGTTGTCATTATCCACTTTACCGTCTGTCATCAGTCGGTTAAAACCAAAAGCAAATACAAACTGAGAGGTTGTTCTTTTAAATTCATAATACTTTTTAACCTTAGTAGTATCCCTAAACTTAGATGTACCCGGATCATATGTGATTGAAAAAGAGCGAAAACTTTCTTCAATATTACCATCTATTCTGTCCTGCACCAGTTTATCCAGTTTTTCTCGCTCTACTGCTACACGTTCTTCAATATTTGCTGCTCTTTTTTCAGCAAAAGCTAGTTTTCTCTTATCTGCCTCCTCTTTAGTTATATCGTCTGTTTCAAGTAGTTTATTTACTTCTTCTACCTCAATTTTAAGAGAGTCTTTTTCCTCTTTGGAAATCTGGGCAATGTTGTAGGAAATATCCCTAGCTCTCCTTTCAAAGGTCTGAGCCTCCATTTTACTGGCAGCAAGGCATAGTAAAGCCGTTAGATAAAAAATTATTGTTTTCATATCCTGTTTTTGTTTTGGTATTTGTTTCAAGATTATTCGATGTTCCTGTTCACTACAGAAGTTTTAACCGCATTGTACTTCTCAGTTATAGTTTGCCATGTTTTGCTTCTGTAATTATTATCCAACTGATCTTCAACTTCATTAAGTAGCGAGTTAGCATTTACTTTAACGGTCGATTTTTCTTTGGGAAGTTTTACACTTAACAGCGTTTCCTCTAAAAGTTTTTCTGCTTCCATATCGGGTGTTAACGGAACAGATAAAGGCGTTCCGGACACAACCAGATTAGAAGAATTATTAGCTATTGTTCCCTGTTGTGTGTTTATATGTTGAGTTTTCGCTCTGTTTTTTACTTTTTCTTTTACCGGATTTTGAGTATTTGCTACAGGCTGTTGAATTACTACAATTGATGGCTTAACAGCCCCCTTTTCATTATTATCCAAAATATTACCTATAGTAATACTATCTGTTCCAAGGGGTGCTGCAGGAGTTACGACAAAACCATTTAGGTCATCGTTAACAACAGGAACAGTTTCCTGACTTTGAGTCACTTTAAAAAACAAACTTGAGGTAAGCAGTATACCTATAAACCCAGCTGCAGCATACATCCATATACGGACCGGTTTAACCTTTTTCTTTTCGGTAACCGAAAGCATTGCATCCAGCCTGTCCCAAGCCGCATCAGTAGGCTGTATACCCCTGCTATTTAGCTTTTCCTTAATTTCTTTCTCCCAATTATTCGGTTCCATTAGAGTAACTCTTTAATTTATTAATTTGTTCCTGCAGCATTTTTCTGGCGTGAGAAAGCTGCGATTTTGAAGTACCTTCGTTAATTCCTAACATTTGGGCAATTTCATGGTGCTTATAACCTTCAATAATGTAAAGGTTAAATACCATTTTGTAACCTTCGGGTAAATTATCTATTAAACACTGTATCTCCTCTACCGAAAGTTGCCACTCCACATCATTAACCGTTCCTTCGGTATAGTATTCGTCTTCAAGGAAATTCATTTTTTTATTCACCCTTAAATACGATATACATTCGTTAACCATAATCCTTCTTATCCAGCCTTCAAAACTTCCTTTATGTTCAAAATCTTTTAGCTTTGTAAAAACCTTCATAAATGCAGTAATCATAATATCTTCTGCCTGTTGAAGGTCTTTAATATACTGCCTGCATACGCTTAACATTTTTGGAGAGTAGGTAGTATATATCCTGTGCTGGGCGTGTCGGTTATTATCGACAGCCAGGCGGATTATATCCTTTTCTTCCTGATGTAAGGCAATTACTTTCAAAGTGTTGGTTATTGGTTGGTTGTTTGGCGTGGTTACAATTTAACCGACTTCTATATACATAGACGATTAGTCATACAAAATAGTTGCATGAAAGGTAAAAAAAAATAAAATTAAAAATTAAAGCCACTGAAACTCAGTGGCTTTAAACTATATTTTCCTGTCTATAACGTAGTTTACCATGAGGGTAAGCGCATCTTTATAAGGAGAAGAAGTATAATCTGAAAGTAACATTAAGGCTTCCTGCTGGAACTCTACCATTTTCTTCTCGGCATAATCAAGTCCCTTATGCTCTTTCACAAAAGCAATAACCTGTTTAACACGCTTTTTATCTTTATTATGATTTTTAATCGAATTGATTAACCACTTCTTCTCGTCTTTAGTACAAGTATTAAGTACATGTATAAGCGGAAGTGTCATTTTCTGTTCCTTGATATCAATACCGGTAGGTTTACCTATGGCATCATCGGTATAATCAAAAAGGTCATCCTTAATTTGGAAAGCCATACCTATAAGCTCTCCAAACTTCCTCATTTTCTCCACATGCTCACTATCGGGGTCTACAGAACAGGCTCCAAGCGAACAACAGGCAGCTATAAGTGTAGCAGTTTTTTGACGGATAATTTCATAATACACCTCTTCGGTAATATCAAGTCTTCGGGCTTTTTCAATTTGAAGAAGTTCTCCCTCACTCATTTCCCTAACGGCTACTGATATTATCTTTAACAAATCAAAATCACCATTATCTATAGAAAGCAGTAATCCTTTTGATAAAAGATAATCTCCCACTAAAACAGCAATTTTGTTTTTCCACAATGCATTAATGGAGAAAAAACCACGGCGTTTATTACTATCGTCCACTACATCGTCGTGTACCAGGGTTGCTGTATGTATAAGCTCTATAACCGATGCTCCCCTATAGGTACGTTCGTTAACCGTGCCACTGCTAATCATCTTAGCAGTAAGAAAAACAAACATAGGTCGCATTTGTTTCCCTTTACGGTTTACAATGTAGTAAGTTATCCTGTTAAGCAGTGCAACCTTAGAGGACATGGATTCATGAAACTTTTTTTCAAAAAGTTCCATCTCCTGTAATATAGGCTGCTTTATTTGCTCTGTGATTTTCATTGCGGTTTCAAAGATAGAAAATTGTTTGCTGTGATTACAACAAGAAACCGCAGTAAAACAAGGTTAATACAAAATTAATTTATTGCTGCTTCATTTTTATTAGCAAGTTGTCCGCAGGCCGCATCAATATCCTTACCGCGACTTCGCCTAACTTTTGCTACTATACCATTATTTTCAAGAGCTGTAATATAATCTTCTATTGCCTGTGGTGATGCCTGCTGGAACTCATCATCATCAATAGGGTTGTATTCAATAAGATTAACTTTACACGGCACATACTTACAAAACTTAACCAGTGCATCTATATCACGTTTAGAATCGTTTATACCTTTCCAAACCACATACTCATAGGTAACACGGCTTTTGGTTTTACTGTACCAGTATTCCAGCGATTCTCTCAAGTCCTTTAATGGAAAGCTTTTACTAAAGGGCATTATTTGAGATCTAACCTCATCTACCGCCGAGTGTAGCGATACTGCCAGTTTAAACCTAACCTCGTCATCTGCCAGTTTTTTAATCATTTTTGGCACCCCCGATGTAGAAACGGTAATACGCTTAGGTGACATTCCCAATCCTTCAGGCGATGTAATCATATCAATAGCAGCAATTACATTATTGTAGTTCATTAAAGGCTCACCCATTCCCATAAAAACAATGTTAGAAAGGGGCCTATCATGATATAATCGGCTTTCGTTATCTATTGCCGCTACCTGATCATAAATTTCATCAGGATTAAGGTTACGCATACGTTTAAGTCTTGCAGTTGCACAAAAGTTACAGTCAAGACTGCATCCTACCTGACTGGACACACAGGCTGTAGTACGTGTTTCGGTAGGAATTAGTACCGATTCTACCACCAGTCCGTCATGTAAACGAACAGCGTTTTTTACAGTACCATCACTACTTTTTTGCATTTGGTCTACCCGTATATGATTGATCACAAAATTGTCTTCCAGCATTTGCCTGGTTGTTTTAGACACATTGGTCATATCGTCAAAACTGTGTACACGCTTGCTCCACAGCCACTCATATACCTGATTGCCGCGAAATGCCTTGTCTCCATTTGCTACAAAAAAATCACGAATCTGTTCTTTTGTTAGCGCCCTTATATCTTTCTTTTGCGTTTGCATGGCGCAAAGTTAGCAAGTATTAATTAAAAAAATTAGCCCTTAATGAATTAAGGGCTAAAAACTTATTTTTAAAAGGAAATATTACACCTTATCTTTTTACTATTTTTTTAGAGTAAGCACTGTTAGTATCAGTATTTATCATTCTTAATATATAAATACCATTACTATTATTAGTAAGATCTATACTGTTGTTAGACTCTGTAACCTTACCGGCTTTCACTACCTGACCTAATACATTATATACTTCATACTGTAATGAAGAAACAGTATCGGTAAACTGAACAGAGAATACTCCGTTTGACGGGTTAGGATATACTTTTATCTCTTTTACAGGAGTAATTACATCTTCAAGACCAAGCGTACCGTCATAATAATCAAGAGTCATTGCATTTGTACCGGCAGGATCTAACCAGTTTTTAAGTCGGGTAGCATTTGTGCCTCCGCCATTCCATGAAGAGTTTAATCTTCCGTAAACATCATACTGTCCGTTTCCGCTTGTGCCGTTACAGTCAGATTCTCCTCCATAAAGCTGGCCTCTTATTCTACCATTATTATCAAATAACGGAGAACCTGATGAACCTCCTTCGGTCACACCTTTCTCCCAATTTTCAATAAGCCATACATCAGCTCCTCCTACTGAAGTAGAAGAAGGAGAGTTTTCATCAACCGAAACTTTCATTATATCTCCGTCAGGATGGTGAATACCATAAGTATTTGATGGTATAGTTGTACTTCTGTCCCATCCGGCATAAACCAAATCCCATTCATCATCTATAGGACCCGTAATTTGAAGTAAACAAAAATCACTTTCAGCTCTATGTGCTTTTAACTGAGCGCCACTCACGGTATGATAAGTTATATTTGTAGTACTGTTAGAAGTACTTGCACAAGATGGGTTTGTACTTATCCAGTTAAAACGGAAAGACCACTGAGAAGGATTTGACGTACTTCCTGTTATAGGGTTTTCATAACAGTGATTAGCCGTAAGAAAATAAGGAGTACCGTTATTATTCGTATTATTAATAAGAGCACCTGTACATAAACCTCCTCCCGCTACAATCATAGCTACCGATTTTTTATTGATATCTTTTGTAGCATCTATGGCTCCTACTGAACAGTTAACATCATAATGACAATTACCAGATGAATTTAAAGCATTTGTATCCTGTGTGCTTTTTAAAATATCTGAAGTACTTCTGTAACCATGAACCAATTTAAACAGTTCCAGCCTACCCTCGCCTTTTTGTGCTTTAGGCTCGTAGTACTCTAACCATATATCTTCTCCTGTTACCAGCCATGTCCCTAAAACCCTTTCAGGGTTGTTTTGTTTTTCATCATAAGCACCAAGAACATCTTTCCTGTCGTTGCTGTAAAGGCACAGGCTTGCTCCCTTTGGCATATAGAAATCACTAAAAAGAAAATTCATTGTTTTAGCTCCTTCAGAGTAAAAACGTATTCTCCAAATACGGTCGCCGTTATCAAGCGTTTGCCAGCTTCCGCTATTACTCAGGTTATAATCGACTAAAAACTCATACCCAAATCGAAACGGAATATCTTTTCTTTTGTCGTTAACTTCATCTTCTTTTCTTAAAGTCTCTAGATCAAAAGAAGGCATAACAACAGGGGCGACACCATCCATGTTTTGAATCTCCCAGCTTACAGGAGTAAAATCATTAGTTATTTGCGCTTCACATAGAGCAAATAAGCTAATAAAAAGCAAAGTAAGTATTCTTCTCATTTTAATTTATGGTTTTATAGAACGGCTAAAATAAGGCTTATATGCTTGTATTTTAACAATTATAAATCATTTTAACATGTTAAAAGTATATATTAACCGCTAACAGTCCTGTATACTTTAAACAAGGAACTCCATTTTTTGCCTATTTTTGTTATTCAATAAAAAAGGAACTTATGCATTTTATTTCTGAAGAACTGGAAGATTACGCAGCTCAACATAGTGAAAACGAACCCGACTTACTACAAAAATTAAACAGGGAAACGCATCAAAAAATACTACAACCAAGAATGCTTAGCGGGCATTTTCAGGGAAGGGTACTCAGCATGATCGCTAAACTTGTTAACCCAAAAAACATACTGGAAATAGGCACCTATACCGGATATGCAGCTTTATGCCTTGCCGAAGGACTGGCTCCGGACGGTGAACTGGACACTATAGATGTAAATGAAGAACTGGTTGATTTTCAAAGAAAATACTTTGACCTTAGCGATTACAAAAGTCAAATACATCAGCATTTAGGAAGTGCTCTTGACATTATCCCTACACTAAACAAAAAATTTGACCTTCTATTTATAGATGCCGATAAGGAAAATTACATTCACTACTTTAATATGATTGTACCCCTTATGAATAAAGGCGGAATTATACTCTCTGACAACGTGCTTTGGAGTGGTAAAGTACTTGAAGAGCTAAAACCGAATGACATTAGTACTAAAGTATTACTGGAATACAACAAATTATTAAAAGATGATCCAAGGGTAGAAACCGTGCTTTTACCAATAAGAGACGGATTAACTGTTAGCAGGGTTATTTAATCCCTGCTTGTTTTCCGGCAGGAATTTTCGCAAAAAGCGGTATAACATTAGCAATAATGAAGAGGTAAATATACCCCAAACAAAACCTGAAAGTATATCTCCCGGATAATGCAGTGCCAAATATATCCTACTGTAAGCAAATATTAACGGCCACAGGAAAATAATCCACATGTGCTTAACATGAGGCTTTAGAATATGATATAAAAAGAAAGCACATGCCATGGAGTTAGAGGCATGACCCGAGAAAAAACTATAGGACGAACTGTATTTAAAGCCTCTTACAAATCCTGCTATATCAGGGTTATTAAGAGGCCTTAATCGTTGTACTGTATTTTTAAACAAATTAGTAGTCTGGTCTGTAAGGGTTATTAATAACGACAGCATTATTATTACCAAAACGGTATTTTTCCAGCCCAGATTTTTAAACGTAAGATATAAAAGGAAAATAAAAACCGGAATCCAGTTTAACTGCTTTGTTATAAAAAGCCAAAAACCGTCAAAAGCCGGTGTTCCAAGTGAATTTAGGTAAATTAATAGATTTTTGTCTAATTCAATAAGAGAATCAAGCATTATCTCATTCGTTTTATAGGCCCCGAAGCATCTTCAATATTCTCCTTAACCTGATTTATTTCTTCATTAATATTATTCCCTAAATTCTTTGTATGCGAGGTAACATCAGAACGAACATCGTTAAATGTATTCTTGATATCATTTAAATCGGTATTTTTATTAATCTCCGACTTAATTTCGTTAGTTGCGTTCTTTAGCTGCTTCATCCCCTTACCTAATGAACGGGCAATTTCAGGAATCTTATCAGACCCAAAAAGCATGAGTACCACAAGTATAACGAAGAAAAGTTCTCCTCCTCCTATTCCAAACATAATATGAGATTTTATACTACAAATGTAATTATAAATACGTAGCCAAAGCTTTCCCAGATGTTTAAATCTGGATTTTTTACCGTATTTTAACGATTACTTCCCTTCAAACTGGTCAAATTTAGACTGTACCTCCTCTTTAGGCCAGGTATTGTTTGTAACATCAATATCAGCAGTTAAAAGCTCAGGGTCAACCTCAATTTTTTCAACCTGTTTTTCTGTAGCAAATACACGGGCAGCCGTTTGATTGTTTTTACGCCAAATTTGCACAGGGAATTTATAATCTTCTGTAGTACCGTCTTCAAAAGTAAGCCTTACCAATATAGGCATAAGCATATCACCCGGTTTATTGAAAGTCACTTCATAGAAATAGCTTGGCTTTTTAAGCTGAGCTTTCTCGGCAGCCGTAAAGTTGTCATCAATATAGTTTTTAAGCAACTTAATATCTTCAGCCTTTTTTGTTTTTTTAGACTTCTCGTCAACCATGTAAACAAATGGCCCGTTGTCTCTGCCAAATCTTCCTTTTCTAACGGAATAATCTTCCATTCCCTCAGGTTTATCATCAGTTACATAAAACTCTTTTACATCTTCAATACCTATATCCACATAATCTGTAGAATAGAACCATCCTCTCCAAAACCAATCAAGATCTACAGCCGATGCATCTTCCATTGTCCTGAAAAAATCCTCAGGAGTAGGGTGCTTAAACTTCCAGCGGTTAGCATAGGTTTTAAATGCATAATCAAACAGTTCATGCCCCATTACTACCTCTCTCAACATATTAAGACCTGTTGCCGGCTTAGCATAAGCATTAGAACCAAACTGGTAAATAAGTTCTGAATTAGTCATAACCGGCGCTAAAAACCTTTGGTCTCCGCTCATGTAGGGAACAATTTTAGCTGCCGGCCCTCTGTGTGACGGATAATCTTTTTCAAACTCCTGCTCTGTTAAATACTCCAGAAATGTATTAAGCCCTTCGTCCATCCATGTCCATTGTCTTTCATCAGAGTTCACAATCATAGGGAAAAAGTTATGCCCTACCTCGTGTATAATAACGCTGGTCATACCATACTTTATTCTTTCACTAACAAAACCGTTAGCATCAGGGCGGCCGTAATTCCAGCATATCATTGGGTATTCCATTCCCTGATCTTCTGCCGAAACCGAAACCGCTTTAGGATAAGGATAATCAAACGTATATTTTGAATAGGTTTTAATAGTATGTGCTACCACCCTTGTAGACCTGTCACCCCATAAAGGGTTACTTTCTTTAGGGTAAACCGATACCGCCATTGCCGTTTTGCCCGACAGCTGTACTGCCATAGCATCATAAATAAACTTTCTTGAAGTAGAGAAGGCAAAGTCCCTTACGTTTACTGCCTTAAACTTCCATGTTTTCTTTTTATCGCTAAAACCTTTTTCAGCCGCTTCAGCCTCCTCCTGTGTTACAATCACCACAGGATTATCAAAGCTTTTTGTAGCCTGCTCATATCGTTTTACCTGCTCACGGGTAAACACATCTTCCCTGTTACTCAGCTCTCCTGTAGCTTCCATAACGTGATCTGCAGGTACTGTAATGTTTACCTCAAAGTTACCAAACGGCAATGCAAACTCTCCTGCACCCCAAAACTGCATGTTTTGCCATCCTTCCACATCGTTATAAACCGCCATTCTTGGATAAAACTGCGCTATTACATAAAGGTTGTTACCATCTTTATCAAAATGTTCGTAACCAGATCGTCCGCCTATTTTCCTGTAGTTATTAATATTATACCACCACTTTATAGAAAAAGACACTGTCTCTCCCGTTTTTAACGGCTGAGGCAAATTCACCCTCATCATGGTTTCGTTTACCACATAATTTAAAGGTTTACCCGAAGCATCTTTAACATACTCTATTTTAAAGCCTCCGTCAAAACCCTCTTCCATAAAACTACGGGAAAAGTTATCTGCTTTATAAGCTTTTCCTATATGCTGATTCTCTGCAAGAGGTGATTGTGATGTTCTCGACCTCCTGTTTTGATCCAACTGAACCCATAAATACTCTAAATCCTCGGGCGCGTTATTATGATAAGTTATGGTTTCTGTACCATAAAGCCTAGTATTTTTATCATCAAGCTCAATATCCATTTTATAATCGGCCTGCTGCTGATAGTAATCAGGTCCCGGAGCGCCCGATGCGGTGCGGTAACCGTTTGGGGTAGCCATTAAGTCATACATTTGGCTAAACCTGTTAGTATCATAATGCCCTTTTTCTTTTTTAGGTGCATCTTGTGCAGATAGCTGTGCCGTAGCCAATATGGCCAACAGATATAGTGTTTTTTTCATAATCTAAAATTGTAAATTCCCCGTAGGACTATCATTAGTAAGCAAAAGACTCTTTTTGTTACTATTAATATTAGTGTTTATGATGTTTTGCTGATCGGGGAATGATTCAAACAAGAGTGTATTTTTTATTTCAAGGTCTTTTAGTTTACCTTTTGCCTCTACGGTAAAATAACCAATAAGCACATCGTCTTCTATTTCGTGCCCTAAAAAATTAATAACTTTTTCACGACCGTTTACCTTAATTTTTATTTTTTGAGAAAAATAAGCTGCAAGATAGTCATCAATACCTGAAACCTCTTTTTTTGTTGCCAGATACAACTCTTTACCATTTGATTTAGAAAGAGCAGCATCAAGGTCATCTACAAAAACACGCGCTGTAATTTGAAGTTGTTTTTTAGCAGGCGCATGCTCTACCAAAAAAACAGCCACATAGTATTTATGTACCGCAGCAGCAGTAAGCAGCCCGGCAAGCATAAAAAGGAACATATATCGGGTTATAACCTTCACGTTCCAAATGTAATAAAACTTATTTTATTTCTCCCTGTTATGGTAATCGTTGCTTTTGTTAATTAAGTAATCAGTAAGTTCAAACTCCTTATCAGGAGCCAAAAGCAATGCCGATTCTTTACCGTTATCAGCATACGCAAGGAACAGGTTTATTTCCTCATGCTTTAATTTAAGGGTTTCGGTAAAAAAGTAATAGGTATATTTTTCCTGTACCAGTTCGCTAAAAGTCCTTCCCTGAAGATACTCTTTAGTCATATCCTTCTGTTTTTTCTTCGGTTTAAAAATCAGGTCGTAAACCTTTACGAAATCTATACCTGGCAATCGCCTTTCATTACTCGGAAAAGCCGGGTTAACCGGAACCTGATCTTCAACATTAAGCCCTTCTGTAAGTACTTTTGAATTAAGGTCTGATGTAAACTGACGCGTTTCTATATCCTTACTATCTTCTTCAAGATTACCGGTAAGCGGAATAATAAGTATCTCATCAAGCACCGTTACATTAGGCTCCATCTTCATAACCAGTCTTTTCTCTACAAAATGAGTCTTATCCAAAATCAACATGGCAGGCCTAAAATTTATACTCGAAAAATACAATGTATCTGCAGGCTGGGCATATATGCTAAAATAACCGTTATCATCGGTTATCGCCTTTATATTAGTGTTTTTATTAAGTACGGTTATATACTCTACTTTAATAGAGTCGGCTACCATTTGCCCACGGAGTATCTTCCTCCCCTCATCCTGGGAAAAAACAACAGCAGGTAACAAGACAATTAGCAGCAAGAAGAAAAACTTTTTCATAGTCAGGATTTTTAATTGGGGTAGCTTATATATAAAGATACAAAAATTAGGTATTAAATAATATTAAGGTTTTGTTTACTCTTCCTCTTTTTCCTTTAGTATTTCAAGGTATTTAAAAGCAAGGTTACCTAATAGGAATTTTGCTTTTTCATCATTATTTTCACTGATAGCCATCAGCACATCACTATCTTCTGCAGCATAATAAACAAAACCACCCACATACTCTTTACGAATACCCAGTTTAGTGTTAATATCCTCTTCGGTATACAAAGAGTAGATTTGAATCATAGCAGTAGATTTTGTTTCATACTCCAGCTCTTTTTTAAGCACCTTGGTTCTCCCTGTTATTGCGTTTATTATTGCATCCAGAGATGCCATACCTAAAACCATAGCCACCACATCCCAAACCGATTTTATCTCTCCGGCTGTAAAAAGTTTTTTCTCGGCACGGGTATATTGTTTTTGCCCTTCAGGCACAAGTCCTAAACTTTCGGCATTAATATCTCCGTACTTATCAATAATTACTTCTTCAAGCTCAAAAGACCCTAAGTCTACAACAAGAATTTGCTTTAAGTTGTTCTCCCTTACTATAACACGCTTTGTATAGTAACTATTACTTTGTACCACTATAGTATCGTTTACCATAGCCATTATGGTAAAATTACCAAGATTGTCAGACTTAGTGTCTGTTCTGGAATTAAGATTAACGACTCCTCTTTCAGGTATAGGGATACCCCCCGCTACAACCCTGCCTTTTATAGGCTGCCTTTCTTGGGCATAAGTAACAAGAGTCAATAAAAAAGAAACAAACAGAAGTTTAGCCTTCATCTTTTTTAATATTGGTATTAAGTTTGGTTTGCTGCAAGGTATCTGTTTCAATTAAAGCACCGTTTTCATCTACAACACCATCCTGCCTTAATAAAGAAACATATTTAACTGCCAGTTGTGTCATCAAAAACTTTGCCTGAATATCGTTTTTTTCATTTATAGCTTTGGCAAAATACTTATCTTCAACAGCATAATAAATAAATCCACCCACATAATCCTCCGGCACTTTAAATTCCTTAATAATATCTTCTTCGGTATAAATGTAATTAATTTTAGACATGAGGCTTTCTTTTTTCTCATACTCGACAGCCTTCTTAAGCGCTTTCTTTTTACCGTTTAATGAGTTTATGAGTCCGTCTATACCATTACTTGCCGCAAAAAGTTTTTTCTCGGCAGGAGTGTATTGCTTTTGCCCCTTTGGCACCAAACCTAAAGATTCTGAAGTGATATTACCATAATTCTCTATAATCAGCTCGTCCAGTTCGGTAACCATTGCCTCGAGTTCAATTATAAAAAGTTCGGCATCGATATTTTCCTGCTGTACCTCGTACTCCCTGCCTACAATTTGTAAGGCCGAAAAAATAAGAGTATCCTTTGGCTTAACCATAAGCGAGAAGTATCCGCCGCGGGCTGTGGTAACATAAGCACCACTGGTTTTATTCACCACATAAATTCCTTCAAGATCATCGGCAGTCGATTTTATTTTACCCTTTAGCTGTTTAATTTCGGCTTCCTGAGAAATAGCAGGCAATGTGGTAATAGCAAGTGTAAACAGAAAAATTATCCTTTTCAATAGTATAGTATAATAAGGTGATGGCAAGTAAAAAGATAAAGTCGAAATTAAAAGCTACTCTCTCAGCTTAAAAATCTTTGTAACTTTACCTTTTGTTACAACAGATAAACGAATGAAAAAAATAATTATTGCAAGTACCTCCACTTTACATGGCGGCACTTATCTTGAATATCTTACCGAAACACTTAAAGAACATTTTAAAAACTGTAGTACCTTACTGTTTATACCTTATGCAAGGCCGGGCGGTATAACTCACGACGAGTACACCCAAAAAGCTGCCGATTTTTTTGGAAAACTGGGCATTGAAGTAAAAGGAATACATGAGTTTGAAAATCCTGTAACAGCAGTACAAAATGCAGAGGCTATTTTTACAGGTGGCGGAAACACTTTTTTACTGGTTACACAACTTTACCAAAACAAAGTTATGAAGGCCGTTAAAACTGCTGTTGAAAACGGAACACCTTACTTAGGCACCAGTGCAGGCAGTAACATTTGCGGACTCACTATGGAAACCACAAATGACATGCCTATCATCTATCCGCCAAGTTTTGATACCCTGGCATTGGTTCCGTTTAATATCAATCCGCATTACCTTGATCCTGTAGCCGGCTCAACACATATGGGAGAAACACGTGAAACACGTATTAATGAGTTTCATCATTTTAACCCACAGCCTGTATTAGGACTTAGGGAAGGTAGCTGGCTGGAAGTAAAAGAAGACACCACTACATTAAGAGGTAAACTTGACGCACGCCTATTTAGACAAAACACACCTCCGGAAGAAATAGCCACCGGAACCGATTTATCATGGCTTAAATAAAAAAATGGCACAAAAATTAGACAAAATACTAGTAGTAGATATTGAAGCTACCTGCTGGAACGGCCCTTTACCCGAGGGCATGACCAATGATATTATAGAAATAGGCATTTGCCTTTTAGATACCGTTACCGGTGAAATTACCGATAACAGAGCTATAATTGTAAAACCCGAACGTAGTACTGTTAGTCCGTTTTGCACCGAACTAACCACTATAACTCAGGAAATGGTAGACGAAGAGGGTATACCCTTTAGTGAAGCCTGTAAAATTTTACGTAAAGAATACCTTTCACAAAGCCGTGCATGGGCAAGTTTTGGCGCTTACGACTTAAAGCAATTCCAAAAGCAATGCACCGCCCTTAAGGTAGGATATCCGTTTGGACCGTCACATATTAATGTAAAAACATTATTTGCCCTTAAGCACCAACTACAACACGAGCAGGGAATGGCAGGAGCATTATCCTTACTCAACATACCGCTGGAAGGCACACACCACCGCGGTGTTGACGACGCAAAAAACATTGCCAAAATACTCAACAGTATATTAAAAAAATAAAGCAGCCCGAAAGGCTGCTTTATTTTTTTACAAACTTCTATAAACAAAAAACCCAATCTTTTCAGATCGGGTTTTGGTTTTGAGCGGAAGACGAGGCTCGAACTCGCGACAACCAGCTTGGAAGGCTGGAGCTCTACCAACTGAGCTACTTCCGCATTATTGTGGTGCAAATATACGCAATAAGATTTGACAGATGCAAGCTTTTTTTAAAAAAAATTTTATCCTTAACCTGCATTATTACTTAAAATATTTATTATTAATTTGTTACCGTAAAAAAAATTTAATGTATTCTGTAAAACAAATTAGTTCTCAGGAAACTTATCCTGTAAGACAGCCGGTTTTAAGACCCGGTAAACCTATTGAATCGTGCATTTTTGCCGGAGATGACCTCCCTTCTACTACTCACTTTGGTGTTTTTGATGATAATAACCTTGCTGGAATTGCTTCTTTATTCCTCTCAACATCTCCGGATATTAAAGGAAACCTGCAGTATCAACTGCGCGGCATGGCTGTTTTGTCAACCCATCAGAAAAAAGGATTGGGCGATATGTTACTGTCTGCTGCCGAAAAACATGCTGCAACTCTCAATGCAGATGTTATTTGGTTTAATGCCCGCGAAGTTGCTGTTGGCTTTTACAAAAAAGCAGGTTATGAAATTGCGGGAGATATTTTTACAATACCCGACGTAGGGCCGCATTATGTAATGTTTAAATATGTGCAGCTGATATTTAAATAAAATCAGTAATTATTTAACTAAAACATTATAGTTATATAGCTTAATTTTGTAATTTTATTACAAACCTCAACCCCATGATTTCAAAAGTCTTAATAACAGGCTTTACGCTTTTGCTGTTAGGGTGTGCTAAAGACCCTAACACCGGCAAGAATTTGCCCGCTGCAAAAGCCGAAGTGGTAACACTTCACCCCAATAACAAAACCTTTACGATAGACAGTAGTTACTTTAGTAAAGAAACAGCAGAGATAAAAAGTTATTATAAAAACAAAAACTATAACACTTTGTGGGCTAATGAAAGCGACAGGAAAACCCTCTTGCTTTGCATAGCCGTTGCCAAACAGGATGGCCTGCAGCCAAACGACTATAACTATAACACGCTTGCTGCCTTTGAAAAAAACAAAAGCCTCTCGGGTAAAGAGAGTATGGCATACGATTTATTGTTAACACAGTCGTTTTACAAACTGGCACTACACTTATTTAAGGGCAAAACAGAAGCAACCGGAATTTATGAAGATTGGACATTACAGCAAAAAGAGCTGGACATAAATCTGCTGCTTGAAGAGGCTCTTAATAATCACACAGTTGATAAAATCATGGATCGCTGCAGGCCTCCTCATAAAACATACGAGAGCTTACGTAAATGCCTTGCCTATCTTAACAGCCTTCCGGATGATAGTAATCTGGAAGAAATAATTATTGAAGAATCAGTTAAGGAAAATGATTCACTACCTCAGGTCGCATTAATAAAAAAGAGATTAACTTACTGGAAAGACCTTGAGGTTAGCGACAGTATTACCTGCGTGTATGACTCCAAAGCCATTGAGGCGGTTAAAAAATTTCAGAAAAGACACGGCTTTTATCCTGATGGTATTGTAGGCAAAAAAACTGCCGAAGCATTAAATATTTCTCTTGAAGAACGAAAAGAACAGGTCATTGTAAACCTGGAACGATGGAGATGGTTTACTCATGATTTCGGGCAGAGTGCCGTTATAATCAACATACCTGATTATACCCTGGCTCTGGTTAACAACAATGATACCATAGCCACCCATAAAGTAGTGGTTGGAAAACCCGACAGACCTACACCTGTACTCGATTCAAAAATGAACTATCTGGTAATTAACCCTACATGGACCGTACCCCCTACTATACTAAAAAAAGACCTTACTCCTAAAGCTAAAGCCGACCTTAATTATTTTGCAGAAAATAATATGCGAATTTTTGACAGGGAGAATAACGAGGTATTACCGGAGGAATGGAACCCAAAACTGGCTGACACTTACAAATATGTACAAAACCCGGGAAACAGTAATGCATTAGGCAATATCAAGTTTAATTACTACAATCGTTTTTCGGTATACCTGCATGACACCAACCACAGGGAAATGTTCAGCAGGTCACACCGGGCTTTAAGCTCAGGATGTATAAGAGTACAGAACCCGTTAGAACTGGCTGAAAAAATACTATCTAAAGAAGACAGTGAGTGGAATTCGGATAAATTAAAAGAAATGATAGCCGAAGGTGAAACCGAAAAGATTTACCTTAAAAACACTAACAATGTGCATCAGCTATACTGGACCGCCTGGATGGATAAGAACGGCTTACAGTTTAGAAACGATATTTACAATCTGGATAAAGTGCTCTATCAAAAATTAAGAAACTAATTTTGAAGTAGAAACATAGTTTTTAGACGGGTGATAGATAAACAGGCATGATTTCCCTTTGATAAGATCAATCACCTCTTTAGATATCCTGTTAGGAAGCGCAGGGCAACCTAAGCTTCTACCAAGTCTTTTATGTTGTTTGATAAAGCCTTCGCTTACATAATCAGCACCGTGAATCACTACAGCTCTGCTACGCGCATTACTGTTAATTCCTTTTTCAAGTCCGTCAAGACGAAGTGAGGTACCGTGCTTACCTATGTAAACTTCTCCCGTTGCATAAAAACCTAAACTACTCTTATTAGAGTTAGCAGCATTAGAGAAAGCAGTAGCAAACTCATTACCACTGTTTCTTCCGTGAGCCACAAGGGTATTATACAATACAGTTTTGGTACTCATATCAATAATCCAAAGTCTTTTGGTATTAGATGACTTGCTAAAATCAACAAGTGTAAGTAAGTCTTTTTTGATTTTACCCTGCTCCTTTAAAAGCACATAGCCTTCAAAAGCTCTTTCAAACGATTCATAATCCGGTAAGGAAAGGGAGTTAGCATCAAGCTGGTTATACACTCCGCTTGCAGTTGCTACAGTAGTAGCTTCAGCAATAAGTGGCGCAGCTTTGGTTTCAGAAACGGTTTTGGTATTGGTGGTAATAGTAACAGGTGAGTTTACAGCTGACAGTAAAAATAAAATAGAGGTAAAAAAGTTGTAAATCATCTTCATTAATAGTTTTGTGTTTCTAACAGGTTGGCTAAAATAAATTAAAGTTTTCTAAACAAAAAACACCAACAGTGTTAAAATCAGTTATTTAACATTTTCATACGTAGCGAGCAAAAATATCACTACTTCCTTCACACACAATAACGTTTTAACATCAAATCTATTATATTTTTAATAATAAAAAGTTAATTATTGCGATTTGCCTAATATTATACAAAGACCTTACCAAAAACCGAAATAATTCAAATTTTATGAAAATATACTCAAATTTAACATTTATATACCCACCTACCTCAACACATTTTAATTGAAAATAGTACTTTTAACGAAATTTAATTTAATCCGCAGAAATTATAATTAGTCATGAATAAAAAAGTAATCCTCATGATACTTGACGGTTGGGGTAAATCTCCGGATCCGAAAGTATCTGCAATAGACAATGCAAACACTCCTTTTATAGACAGCCTTTATACTAAATACCCAAATGCAAGCCTTCGCACCGACGGACTTAACGTAGGTTTACCGGAAGGACAAATGGGAAACAGTGAGGTAGGACACATGAACCTGGGTGCCGGCCGTATTGTATACCAGGACCTGGCAAAAATTAACCTTGCCGTACAAAACAAAACACTTAATACCGAAAAACCTCTTGTAGATGCGTTTAACTACGCTAAACAAAACAATAAAAAAGTACATTTTGTAGGTCTGCTTTCTAACGGTGGTGTACACTCACACATTAATCACCTTAAAGGACTGGTTGATGCTGCTCAGGAAGCCGGAGTTAACCACTCATACATCCATGCTTTTACAGACGGACGTGATGTTGACCCTAAATCAGGACTTGGTTTTGTGACCGATATTGAAAAATATATTAAAAACACCCCTACACAACTGGCATCTATAATAGGGCGTTACTACGCCATGGATCGCGATAAGCGATGGGAAAGGGTAAAACTTGCTTACGACCTGTTAGTACACGGTTTAGGTATACCTAGCACCAATGCAGAACAAAGCATGCAGCAAAGTTACAACGAAGGTGTTACAGATGAGTTTATCAAACCAATTGTAATGACCGAAGACGGCACCAACCCTATCGCTATCATTGAAGAAAACGACGTAGTTATCTTCTTTAACTTTAGGACAGACAGGGGAAGACAGCTTACCGAAGCGCTTACACAAACTGATTTCCACGAGCAGAACATGCATAAAATGAACCTGTATTATGTTACCATGACCAATTATGATGACAATTACAAAAATGTTCATGTAATTTACGATAAAGACAACCTAACCGAAACCCTTGGTGAGGTAGTTGCCAAAAACGGTAAAAAACAAATACGTATTGCCGAGACCGAAAAGTATCCGCACGTAACCTTCTTCTTCTCGGGTGGCCGCGAAGAGCCTTTTGAAGGAGAATCAAGAATACTTTGCGCTTCACCTAAGGTTGCGACTTACGACCTGCAGCCGGAAATGAGTGCCTTCGATCTTACCAATGCCCTTGTACCGGAACTGAAGAAAAAAGAGGTAGATTTTGTTTGCCTTAACTTCGCTAACGGAGACATGGTAGGACATACCGGTGTTATGGAAGCCGCCATCAAAGCATGTGAAGCAGTAGACACCTGCGTGAAACAGGTTATTGAAACAGCTTTAGAAAATGATTATACTACTATAGTAATTGCCGATCACGGTAACTGTGACACTATGGTAAATCCTGACGGTAGCCCTAACACGGCACACACCACTAACCCGGTGCCTATTATATTAGTAGACAAAGATCTTAAACATGTAAAAGACGGTATACTGGGAGATATTGCCCCAACCATTTGCGAACTGATGGGAATACCGCAACCGGAAGCTATGACACAACATTCATTAGTATCCTAATAACACAAAACCCTGCCACTTGGCAGGGTTTCTTTTTCAAAATTATCAATGCACTACATTCTTCTGAATGCTTCGTAGTAGCCTTTTTCAACAGACTCCCTGTGGTCTGGGTGAGCAATTTTAACCAGCTCCTTAACCCTTTGTTTAAGGTTTTTACCATACAGGTCGGCTATACCATATTCGGTTACCACATACTGCACATGGGAACGGGTAGTCACCACACCGCCTCCCTGTTTTAGGAACGGTACAATTTTACTGTCTCCGCTTTTGGTAAGAGAAGGCAGTGCTATAATAGCCTTACCACCGTCACTTAACGATGCTCCGCGTATAAAATCCATTTGCCCGCCAACACCAGAATACATGCGGTATCCGATAGAGTCGGCACTTACCTGCCCTGTAACATCTACCTCAATGGCAGAGTTAATGGCAATCATTTTCGGGTTTCTTCGAATTACCGATGTATCGTTCACAAAGGAAGATTCCCTCATTTCGATAAAAAGGTTGTCATCAACAAAATCATACAGCCTTTTAGATCCTATCAGGAAAGTAGCCAGTGCCCTGCCTTTTGCCACTCCCTTATAATTACTATTTATTACATTACTCTCTATAAGATCGATAACCCCGTCTGAAAACATCTCAGTATGCAATCCCAAATCTTTATGGTTTACCAGTTTTTTAAGAGCTGCATTAGGAATGGAGCCTATACCCATTTGCAGAGTACTCCTGTCCTCAATAAGTGATGCCACATATTCACCTATCTTATCTTCCTGCTCACTGATTGGCGCAGTTTCATGTCCAAATAAAGGCACATCAACCTCAACCATATAATCAATTTCTGAAATATGAATCAATCCGTCACCAAATGTACGCGGCATATTAGGATTAACCTGTGCAATAACCGTTTTAGCATTTTCTATAGCCGCCACAGTACCCTCTACCGAAACACCTAGCGAGCAGTATCCGTGACTGTCTGGGGGCGTTACATGTATAAAAACCACATCAAGTGACAACACCTGTTTCCTGAAAAGCCTAGGCAGTTCACTTAAAAACACCGGAGTGTACGATCCGTTTCCGGCAGCAATGGTATGCCTTACATTTTTTCCTATAAAAAAAGAATTGACAAAAAAACTATTACTCAGTTCGGGGTTTGCATAAGGCGCATCGCCTTCGGTATGCAGATGGCACACCTCCACATCACGAAGTTCGCCTGCCCTATCGGCAAGTGCTTTGGTTAACACTCCCGGTGTGGCAGCCGCAGCCTGCACATACACCCTGTTACCCGACTGTACTGCTTTTACAGCCTCTTCGGCAGTTACATATTTTCCCATACCTAAAAATTTTACTGCAAAGTTATCGTCACATAAATTTACAAAACATGACAAAACTCATGCTTTAAAGGGCATTAAAAATAATCCGTTAGAAAGTTGTACTTTTGTGGCGGAAAAATTTTAGCATATGATTATCCAAAAAACTAAAGAAGAAATAGAACTAATGCGCGAAAGTGCCCTGATTGTTTCTAAAACATTAGGTATGATCGCCTCTGAAATAAAAGAGGGTGTAACCACCCTTCACCTTGACAGGCTTGCCGAAGAGTTTATTCGTGACCACGGTGCAGTACCGGGATTTAAAGGCCTTTACAACTGTCCGTCAACCCTGTTAACCAGCGTTAACGAACAGGTTGTACACGGATTACCTACTAACAGACCTATTGAGGATGGCGACATAGTATCGGTAGATTGTGGTGCTCTTAAAAATGAATTTTACGGTGACCATGCCTATACTTTTGAAATAGGTAATGTTACCGAAGAAACCCGCAAGCTATTAAAAGTTACTAAAGAATCGCTTTACATAGGTATAAGAGAATTTAAAATGGGCAACCGCGTGGAAGACGTAGGTCATGCCATACAACAATATACCGAAGGTCACGGCTATGGTGTAGTTAGAGATCTTGTAGGTCACGGACTTGGAAGAAAAATGCACGAAGATCCAAACATGCCTAACTACGGTAAACGCGGACGTGGTAAAAAGTTCATTGAAGGTATGGTGGTTGCCATTGAACCTATGATTAACATGGGTACTAAAAATGTAAAGCAACTTAAGGACGGCTGGACTATTGTAACTGCCGATAAAAAACCAAGTGCACACTTTGAGCACGACGTAGCTCTTGTAAATGGCAAACCTGAACTGCTTTCTACTTTTGCTTATGTATACAAAGCTTTAGGAATTGAGTCTAACGAAGAAGATGAGTTTAGGGCTGTACCTTTAGTGCTGTAATGAAAAAACTGTTTAAATTAGTTCTCAATACCATACCAAGGCCATTGCTTATTAGGTTAAGCTATGTAGTTAGACCTGTAATTGCACTAGCCTTGAAAGGTAATACATATACCGACCCGATAGACGGCAAAAGCTTTAAAAGCTTTTTGCCGTACGGTTACGGGCATCAACGTAATAATGTATTGGCACCCGGTACCCTTTCTCTGGAAAGGCACCGCCTGCTATGGTTATACCTTAAAAACGAGACTGATTTTTTTACAGGTCACAAAAAAGTACTCCATTTTGCTCCTGAACAGGCTTTTTACAAACGCTTTAGGAACCAGAAAAATTTAGATTACACTACTACCGATCTTAACTCTCCTCTTGCAGATGTTAAGGCAGATATATGTAACCTTCCGTTTGAGGACGACAGCTACAATTTTATACTGTGCAATCACGTTTTGGAACACATTCCAGATGACACCAAAGCCATGCAGGAGCTTTACCGCATAATGAAACCGGGAGGCATGGGGATTTTCCAGATTCCGCAAGATTTGAACCGCGAAACCACTTTTGAGGACGATTCTATTACCGACCCAAAAGAACGTGCCAGAATATTTGGGCAATATGACCACGTAAGGGTATACGGTCGTGATTATTTTGACAAGTTAAGAAGTATCGGCTTCCGTGTTGTTGAGGAAGATTACACAAAAAAAATCGCCCCAGCTGATGTGGAGCGATTTTGTCTGGCAAAGGGAGAAATTATCCCTGTTTGTTATAAAGATTAATTTGTTCCTTCAGGCATAAGTATTGCCACTACCTTATCTTTAGTAAGATATTTTTTAGCAACAGCCTGTAAATCTTTAGTTGTAAGGGCGTTTACTTTACTTTCAACCTTAAATATATCACTAAGATCATCACCGGTATTGAAACACCAGTTAAAGTAACTCATCCAGTAACTATTCTCTTTTATTTTCTTTTTATAATCCAGAAGCTCGCCTTCCTTAAACTTATTAAGATCTTTCTCTTCAGGTCCGTTTGCTATAATCTTATCCAGCTCCCTAAGTGCTGATTCTGTTAGCTTTTCAGCATTTTCAGGACCACATGGAAAACCTATATTAAAGCTATACCAGGCATAAGGAACTTTACCTATACTACCACTGGCATTAACTCCATATACTCCGCTTTCATTTTCTCTTAACTCTTCAAGAAGTTTTATGGTTAGCACTTCTCCCAAAGCTCGCATGGCAAGCGCTTCATTTGCATCATACTTTGTTGGCTCTCCATAAAACATAATCCTAACAGTACTCTTAGGATCTGTGCCTTTGTTAACCACTTTTTTATGCTCTCCGCTTAAAAGCCTAAAACCTAAATCGGTCATTTTTTCTTTCTCACCTTTAACAGCTGGCAGCGATGCTATATATTTAGCTGCATACTCTTCCATTTTAGCGTCATCAATATTACCTACAAAGTAAAACTCAAAGTCGGCTGCATTTGCAAAACGCTCTTTATACTTATCATAAGCCAGTTTATAATCGGCTTGTGCCCAAGTTTCTTTTGTTGGGATAATACCGTTAAACCTTGGATTATCTTTATATAAAAAAGAATAAAGCTCCTGCTGGAAATAGAAAGAAGGCTGTGAAGCCATGTTATCAAAAAATGCCGACTGCTTTTGTTTATAACTGTTAAAAGCCTCTTCATCATAATTCAAATCGGTAAAATAAGCATACATCATCTGCATCATATATTCCATATCTTTTGGTGTGCAACTGCCGTCCATTTGCTCAGTAGTACCTCCAACATAAGGAGAAACCCTCGCAATTTTACCCGTCATGAATTTATTAATATCGTTGAGATTTAAACCCGAAAAACCAGCTTCATCAAGTCCGCTCATAGCAAACTGGATTTTTTTATACTCTTCATTAGAATATAGGTTACTCCCCCCAAAGCTTATCGCTTTCATTATAATCTCATCATTTTTAAAATCGGTCTTTTTATAAGTAACTTTAGCTCCGTTAGAAAGATATAATGTAGTAGTACCCACTTCATCATCCTGCTCCTTTTTCACTACAGCCCCGGGAGTCACCTCATTTCTCAAAAGGCTTGAAGCAATCTCTTTGTCTTCATATGGAGTGATATTATCGGCAGACATATCTATTATAGAAAGTATCTCTTTCTCTGTAGGCTTTTTGAGTCCTTCTTTTTCAGGCCCCGTAAAAATCACTACCCTGTTATCCTTTTTAAGGTATTTCCCTGCCAGTGCATTAATATTTTCAAGAGAAGCCTTATCCAAAAGTTCTTTAGTCGCATTATATTCCCACTCTATACCCGGCATAGGTTCTTTTTCCAAAAAGTGTGATTGGTATTCACCTACAAAGCGAGATGAGTACGTTTTATCCCTTTCATTATAACTTTTCTCAAGGTAGGCAAGTCTTTCTGTTTTTGCTCTTTCCAGTTCACTTTGCGAGAAACCATACTTCCTTACTCTTTCACTCTCTTCTACCAATACCTTTAAGGCATCAAGCTGCTTGTCTTCAGATGTCATTGCAAAAGACATATAAGCCTCTTTAGACCTAACCATTGCACCTCCATGATAGCTATATCCAAAAGTAAACGGCGGATTTGGCGAATTCCTAATCTCCTCTAATCTGTTATTTAGCATTGTAGCAAATAACGATCTTTCCAGAGACTCCTTGTAATCATTAACCGTTACCAGTTTTTTTGGCTCGGTATAATCCTTATAAAGCACCTGTACCTGAGAGCCTGAAGCCTCTTTATCTGTCTCTACACAAACAAAGGTTTCTTCATGATTAGGCACTTCAAATACTTTTCTCGGGCGTTCGTTTTTAGGATTTTTATACGATGCAAAATGTTTCTTTACTTTCTTTTCCATCTCATCCACATCGATATCTCCCACTACAATAACAGCCATAAGGTCTGGTCTGTACCAGTCTTTATAAAAACTCGTAATCTTATCGTAGGTAAAGTTTTCCAGTATCTCCTTTTTACCAATAGGCATACGGTTAGCATAATGCGACTGATACATCACTTTTGGCATAAACTGTTTCCTCATTCTGTCATCGGCTCCAAGTCCAAGACGGTATTCCTCCAGCACTACACCTCTCTCTTTGTCAATTTCTTCGGGAGTCAGTACAGCATTAAAAGCCCAGTCTTCTATAATACTAAAGCCTTTTTCAAGCTTTTCGGGATCATCAGAAGGGATAGGAAGAAAGTAAACAGTCTCATCAAAACTGGTATAAGCATTAAGGTGCTGCCCAAACTTCACCCCTATACTTTGCAGGTAGTCTACCAGTTTGTTTTTAGGAAAGTTTTTTGTGCCGTTAAAACACATGTGCTCCATAAAGTGGGCAAGCCCCTGCTGGTCGTCATTTTCCAAAATAGACCCGGCGTTAATTACAAGCCGCAGGTCTACTTTATCTTCCGGCTTATTGTTTTTCCTGATGTAATAGGTAAGTCCGTTCTTAAGTTTCCCGGTTCTTACATCCGGATCAAGGGGAATCGGGCTGTCGCCCTGAAGATCCTGAGCCGTCCCTAACAAAGGCGAAGCAACTAGGAACATCCATAGTCGAAGGTGTTTCATTTTAAAATATTTAGTTGGTTTAGTTTATTAACTTTAAAAGCCTTTATTTTATTGTACTATTTTCCATAACAGGTGTTTAAATAAATTTTTAGGGCACAGGTTTTGATAAACATTACTATGAAATAATATATTTGCTATATTTACTACCCTTATAAATAGTAATTAAAACATGCTTAAAGCCCGTTTACGACTTATTTGTCTCGTTTTCCTTATACAGTTATCATATGCTAATGCACAGGTATTAGAAGAGGTTGCACCACCTTACAACATTAAAACAGCCTCATTTATGCAAAACGGGGAAAATGTATATCCGTTTTTCAGACTGGGCGAAAATTTCACTTTTGCTTTTGACGATCTTTTTGGCAACGAAGCTAATTACTATTACACACTTACACACTGTAATTATGACTGGACCAAATCACAATTAACCGTAAATGAATACATTTCGGGATTTGATAATCAGCGTATACAAAACTATCAAAACTCGTTTAACACACTGCAAATCTATTCGCATTACGTATTATCATTCCCTAATAGATTTACACGTATACAACTAACAGGTAACTATATACTTAACATACTTAATGAAGACAGAGAGATTGTAATGTCCCGACGTTTTGTGGTATATGAAGAAAAAGTATCGGTTCCGTTACAGGTTAAAAGAGCCAGGGGGATGAACGAAATCCAGGAAAAACACAATATGGATTTTGCCATAAAAACCAATGCCTTTATTTTCCAGATGCCACAGCAAAATGTTAAGGTAGCACTTTTTCAGAACGGAAGGTTTGACAATGCCATTTACAACATAAAACCACAATATACCATAGGTAACGACCTTATATACAAATATGACAAAGAAACCCAGTTTTGGGCCGGTAACGAATACCTCTATTTTGACAATAAAGACATTCGTAATGCCGTAAACAATGTATTAAGGGTAACCGGTGGCGAGATTTACAATAACATATTATATGCAAACGAAGCCCGAGGCAGTAAACCCTACACTTACTACCCCGATATTAACGGTAACTTTGTAACTAACAACAGCAACCTTAATGTTACTGATGTAACACTGGAGGCTGATTATGCATGGGTTTTCTTTAAACTAAGTGCCCCTGCCTATTTTGAAAAGGATGATATTTATATAGGCGGTATGTTTAACAACTATACCAAGACCGATGAGTATAAAATGGAGTACAATGAAAAAACAGGCATGTATGAAAAAGCTGTTATGATAAAACAGGGCTTTAATAACTATATGTACATCCCTGCCAACTCTAAAGGAAGAGTGAATGGAGGAGCATCTCCCGACGGTAATTTCTTCCAGACAGAAAACGATTATAACGTAATTGTATACTACAGAGAAAACAACGAACGTTATGATAGGGTAATAGGTTTTGGACAAGCCAATTCTGAAGACATTATCAACTAAAAATCAACGACTTAAAAAATATTTTTTGTTAATTTAATATCCTGAATGAAACTACAACAATATTAAATTCGTATTTTTGTTTAGAAAACGCTGTGAAAATTTATGGTTACGCAAATTACAAGAGGCATAAAGATATCTGTTTCGACTAGTTTTGAAGGTACTTACTTTAAGAACTACAAGATTCATTTTGCCTTTACCTATGAGGTAACTATAGAGAACCAAAGCAAAGACTCTGTACAGTTAAATTCCCGCCACTGGGAAATTTACGACTCCCTTAATGATATTGAAGTAGTAGATGGCGAAGGTGTAATAGGCAAAAAACCCGTACTAAAACCCGGCGAAAAGCATACTTACAGCTCAGGCTGCCTGCTGGCATCTCCTTTTGGAGCCATGAGAGGCTACTTTAATATGATTAACTTTACCTCAACAAGAACTTTCAGGGTAATAATACCTACTTTCAGGCTTAGTGCTCCTTTTGCACTTAATTAGTATATTTTCAGGCATAAGCATTTATTGATGATTTTTTTGCAATTAAAGAGCAGAATATTTCCGTATATTTGCATTACTAAAAATTTTTTATTTGCTTAAATTATAAATTATTATGCCAAAAGGAATATACAATGTACCCGAGGCTTTTAACGAACCCGTTAAATCGTATGCTCCGGGAACTCCCGAAAGAGAGCAGGTTCTGGCCACTTTTAAAGAACTATACAACAGTACTGTTGATGTGCCTTTATACATTGGTACGGAAGAGATCCGTACAGGTAAAACCAAAACAATAAACCCTCCTTTTGACCACAAAAAAACGGTAGGTACTTACCACGAAGCCGAAAAGGAACATGTGGTAAAAGCTATTGATACTGCACTTGCTGCCAGAACAAAATGGGCTGCAATGGCGTGGGAACAAAGAGCTTCAATATTCCTTAAAGCTGCCGACTTACTTGCAGGTCCATACCGTGCAAAAATAAACGCAGCTACCATGATAGCTCAGGCTAAAACTGTTCATCAGGCAGAGATTGATGCTGCTTGTGAGTTTATTGATTTCTTACGTTTTAACGTAGAGTTCATGACTCAGATATATGCAGAACAGCCTGTATCTTCAGACGGAATATGGAACAGAATGGAGCACCGTCCGTTAGAAGGTTTTATTTATGCAATTACTCCTTTTAACTTTACAGCTATAGCAGGTAACCTTCCTGCCTCTCCTGCCTTAATGGGTAATGTAGTGGTATGGAAACCTAGCGCAGCTCAGGTATACAGTGCTAACGTAATCATGGAAGTATTTAAACTTGCAGGATTACCTGACGGTGTAATCAACATGGTTCACGGTGACCCTGTTATGATAACAGATACTCTTTTAGAAAGCCCTGATTTTGCAGGAATACATTATACAGGCTCTACAGCTGTATTTAATGGTATTTGGGCAAAAATAGGTAATAATATGGGTAAAGGTATTTACAAAACCTACCCAAGAATTGTAGGTGAAACAGGTGGTAAAGATTTCGTTATTGCTCACCCTTCGTCTATACCTGCACAGGTAGCAGCAGCGCTTTCAAGAGGTGCTTTTGAGTTCCAGGGACAAAAATGTTCGGCTGCTTCAAGAGCTTACATCCCTCAGTCTATATGGCCGGAGGTTAAAGAAAAACTTGTTGCCGATATTGCTTCAATGAAAATGGGTTCTCCTGAAGATCTTTCAAACTTTATTACCTGTGTTATTCACGAGGGATCGTTTGACAAGCTGGCAAGCTATATTGATGCTGCTAAAAATGCATCTGATGCCGAAATCATTGCCGGTGGTAAATATGACAAATCAGTAGGTTACTTTATAGAGCCAACAGTTATTTTAACTACAAACCCTCAGTATGAAACTATGCATACTGAGCTTTTTGGTCCTGTATTAACCATCTATGTATACGAAGATGCTAAATGGGAAGAAACACTTACCCTTGTAGACCAAACTTCTCCATACGCATTAACGGGAGCTGTTTTCAGCCAGGATCGTTATGCTATTGAGCAGGCTGCAAAAGCGCTTGAAAACTGCGCAGGTAACTTCTACATTAATGACAAGCCAACAGGTGCCGTTGTAGGACAACAGCCTTTTGGTGGCGCGAGAGCATCGGGAACAAACGACAAAGCAGGATCTGTACTGAACCTGTTACGTTGGGTTTCTCCAAGAACAATCAAGGAAACTTTTGTTCCGCCAACAGATTACAGATATCCTTTCCTTGGATAATACATAAAATCAAAAAAGGCTTCCTAATAGGAAGCCTTTTTTATACTTTATATTTCATTGCAAGGTGCACCACCTTTTTGGTCTCAAAGAATTCATCATCAAAATAATCGGAAAGATTATAAATTGTAGTTCTCTGGAAAACAGAAAGCTCTTCTGTAAGGTCGCCACCTTTTAGATATAATATACCATTAGGTAAATCATGATTCTGATCCTTTTTGACTTTACCCCTAACCCATTTTACAAAATCAGGCATATTAGTCACGGCACGGCTCACAATAAAATCGAACTCCTCGTTCACCTTTTCGGCACGCATCTGTTCAGCTTTCACATTGGTAAGACCTAAAGCTTCAGCCACACCGTTTACTACCTTTATTTTTTTGGCAATAACATCAATAAGGTAAAACTGGGTTTCAGGAAACAGTATAGCTAGTGGTATTCCCGGAAAACCTCCTCCGGTCCCCACATCCATAACCTTTGCTCCCGGCTTAAACTCCATAACCTTTGCAATACCAAGTGAATGCAATACGTGTTTTGTATATAACGACTCTATATCCTTTCTGGAAATCACATTGATTTTTGAATTCCAGTCGGTATAAAGTTCTTCAAGTTGTGCAAACTGCTCCTTCTGCCTCTCGGTAAGATCAGGAAAATATCTAACAATCTCCTCCATTAATTTTAATTTTAGACAAAAGTAAGCATTTTGAATGCTAATTTTTACATCATTTTTTTCGTTTTGCAATTCATTAATAACTACCTTTGAAGCCCTTGGATTTCAACTATTAAGACAATGAATATCAATACTCCCGTTTTTTCAAAAAACGACTCAATAAAATTTTTCAGAACACTAAACAAACGTGTAAACGAATACTTTAAGGAAAATAACCTTAAAAAAACAGGTAACTGGAAACTACACCTAAAAACAATTATAATGTTTACCCTGTTTTTAGCACCTTACTTTTTAATACTTACGCTTAACATGTCGGTATGGGTACAGCTGCTACTAACCATTGTTATGGGTGTAGGAATGGCTGGTGTAGGAATGAATGTAATGCACGACGGCAACCATGGTTCCTACTCGTCAAAATCATGGTTAAATCAGTTTATGGGCGGAAGCATTTATGTTTTGGCAGGTAACGTATACAACTGGCAGGTACAGCACAATGTACTGCATCATACTTACACAAACATTCACGGTCATGACGAAGACCTTGATGCAGGAAGGATAATCCGTTTTACACATAGTGCAACATGGAGAAGGTTCCACAAATTTCAACACTACTACTCTATTTTCCTATATGGTTTACTAACCTTTAACTGGGCTATTACTACCGATATAAAACAGATGAGAAGGTACATTAAAAAAGGGCTTTCTTACGGTAAATTCCAAAGTCCGGTAAAACAATGGACAGTACTGGTAATTACCAAACTTATTTATGTTATTATCTGGCTTGCCATCCCAATGATTTTAGGAATCACATGGTGGAAAGTACTTATAGGTTTCTTTGTAATGCACTACACGGCGGGGCTTATACTAAGCGTTGTTTTTCAGCTGGCACACGTAGTGGAGGAAACAGACAATCCAATACCGGGCGAGAATGGTGAAATTGAAAACACCTGGGCTATACACCAGCTATACACCACAGCAAACTTTGCTCCTAAAAACAAAATTGTAAACTGGTTTACAGGAGGCCTAAACCACCAAATTGAACACCATATTTTTCCGAATATAAGCCACGTCCATTATGGGGCTATCGCAAAAATCGTAAAACAAACTGCAAAAGAGCATAACCTGCCTTACCATGAGTTCAAAACCATGCGCAGTGCCATTGCAGCACATTTCAGGCATTTAAAAGAGCTGGGAATGAAACCGGCATTAAATTAATATTTTACAGTCAATTAAATACAGTAGAACGATGAATCAGCTTTCTGACAGGATTAATAATCTGTCTACTTCACAAACGCTTGCTATGGCAGCAAAAGCCAGAGAGCTAAAAGCACAGGGAAAAGACATTATAAGCCTTAGCCTTGGCGAACCGGATTTTAATACTCCGGACTTTATTAAGGAAGCGGCTAAAAAAGCCATTGACGAAAATTACAGCGCATACCCTCCGGTAGATGGTTATGTGGAGCTTAAAGAAGCTATATGTAACAAATTTAAAAGAGACAACGGGCTTGAATACAAGCCTTCGCAAATAGTAGTTTCTACAGGTGCAAAGCAATCGCTATATAATATTGCACAGGTAATGCTTAACTATGGTGACGAGGTTATACTGCCTGCACCATACTGGGTAAGCTATGTAGAAATCGTAAAACTTTCGGGAGGTGTACCGGTAGAAGTACCTACATCTGTTGAAACCGATTTTAAAATGACTGCCGAACAGCTTGAGGCTGCTATCACACCCAAAACAAAAATGATGTGGTTTAGCTCACCTTGTAATCCTAGTGGTTCTGTTTACAACCGTGAGGAACTTACAGCTATCGCTAAAGTATTAGAGAAACATCCTAATATTTTTGTAGTATCTGATGAGATCTATGAACACATTAACTATTCCGGTACATTTTGCAGTATAGCTTCTATTCCGGGCATGCTGGAAAGAACAATTACTGTAAATGGAGTTGCTAAAGCATTCGCCATGACAGGATGGAGAATTGGTTACATAGGAGCACCTGAGTTTATTGCTAAGGCATGTACTAAAATACAGGGACAGGTAACAAGTGGTGCAAACAGTATTGCACAGCGTGCTACAATCGCTGCTGTTGAGGCCGATCCTTCTGCTATCAAATATATGGTTGATGCTTTCCACAAACGTAGGGATTTAGTAGTTAACCTTGTAAAAGAAATACCGGGCTTTAAGATTAATGTACCTGAGGGAGCATTTTATGTTTTCCCTGATGTGTCTGAATATTTCGGAAAAACCATAAATGGTGTTGAGATTAAAAATGCAGATGACTTTTCTATGTACCTACTGGAGCACGCTAATGTGGCTACTGTAACCGGAGATGCATTTGGTAATCCTAACTGTATACGTTTTTCTTATGCAACGAGCGAAGATCAACTGATTGAAGCCATACGAAGAATTAAGGAAGCACTTGCTTAATACAAAATACTGCCCTGCCCAAAGCAGGGCTTTTTGATTATATACATAACAAGTAATATGCAAAAAAAAATACTTTTATTAGGTTCAGGAGAATTAGGCAAAGAGTTTGTAATCGCAGCACAGCGTATAGGTCAAACCGTTATTGCGGCAGACAGTTATGCAGGGGCTCCGGCAATGCAGGTTGCCGATGCTTTTGAGGTTATCAATATGCTGGATGGCACCGCACTGGATGCCATAGTTGCAAAACACAATCCTGATTTTATAGTTCCTGAAATTGAAGCCATAAGAACCGAGCGTTTTTACGATTACGAAAAACAGGGTATTACCGTAGTACCATCGGCTAAGGCAGCTAATTTTACAATGAATCGTAAAGCCATACGAGATCTTGCTGCAAAAGATCTTGGCCTGCGTACTGCTAACTACCGTTATGCTACATCGGCAGAAGAGCTTCAAAAAGCCGTAAGTGAAGTAGGTATGCCATGTGTGGTTAAGCCGTTAATGTCATCTTCAGGTAAAGGACAGTCTACCATTAAAACTCAGGAAGATATCGAGAAAGCATGGAAGTATGCTGTAGAAGGTTCACGCGGTGACGTAGTGGAAGTAATTGTGGAGGCTTTTGTAAACTTCCATTCAGAAATCACCCTGCTTACCGTAACACAAAACAATAACCCAACCCTGTTTTGCGCACCTATAGGCCATAGGCAGGAACGCGGAGATTACCAGGAAAGCTGGCAGCCGGCAAGGGTTAGCGACAAAGATATTGCCGAAGCTCAGGACATGGCACGTAAAGTGACAGAAGCCCTTGGCGGAGCAGGTATATTTGGCGTGGAGTTCTTCCTTACGGATGAGGGTGTGTACTTCTCTGAACTTTCCCCAAGACCACATGACACAGGCATGGTAACGCTTGCAGGAACTCAAAACTTTAATGAGTTTGAACTACACCTTAGAGCTATATTAAGCCTGCCAATACATGACATCACTTTAGAAAGAACCGGTGCAAGCGCTGTTATACTGGCATCTGAAAATAGTGATAATCCTACTTTTACAGGTGTGGAAAAAATCGCTGCCCTTCCTAAAACTGATTTCAGGTTGTTTGGAAAACCTACCTCACGTCCGTACCGCAGGATGGGTGTATCCCTTACTTATGATACTACCGATACACCTGTGGAAGAAGTAGTGGAAAAAGCAAAAGCAGCGGCTGCATTAGTTAAGGTTCATGCATAAATAAGCAAGCTATAAAATAATTTACTTATAACAGAAAAAAGCACTTTTACAGAAACAAACCAACAAATAAATGAAACAATTAAAACTAGCCGCACTGGCTGTGGTATTATCCCTTTCACTTTCTTCATGTTCAGGCAATGGCCCTGAGGATACTGCTAAAAAATTTATTGAGTACACCAATCAGGGAGAGTTTAGCAAAGCTAAAGAACTAAGTACCGATAAAACAGCTGCTATGCTTGGAATGGCCGAAGGTTTTGCACAAGGTAAAATGGAGGAGATGAAAGAAAGAAATAAAGATGTAAAAGTAGAAATTACCTCATCTGAAGTAAATGAAGACAAAGCTACCGTTAAATTTAAGCTTACCGGAGGTGAAAACACTGAAGGTAGTGAAAATCAACTTAACCTTGTAAAGGTTGATGGTGAGTGGAAAGTAGACATGAATAAAGAAGGAGCAAGATAATTGCTGTCTAAATACTTTTTAATAAAGCATTACCGGATCCTGAAACTCTTTACAGGACTGGTAATGCTTTTTATTTTTGCTATTATAGCTTACAAATCGGTTTTCTACTTTGATAAACAGACCGAAAGCAAATTGGTTAAACTGCACGAAAACAGTTCACGCCTAAATAACCGTGAGATATCTTTAATTAAAGAAGGAGATTTTATACTGCGTAAAGGATTTGGTCACTTTAGTGATTTTATAGCGCAAAATCTCAATCATGGTTCATACGACATTACCCATTGCGGCATTATTATAAAAAAAGATAATGAATTTTATGTAGTACATTCCCTATCATCAGATGTATCGGATATTGATGGCGTACAGGCACAGCCTCTTGAAACCTTTTTATCCTACAGTACCCCGCAAAAAATTATCGTTACCAGAACTAAAAATACTACAGATACCATAGGGCACAACATAGCATTACGGGCAGCCTATTATTGCAAACTACAAATTCCGTTTGACAGCTCAGGTACTATTGATAATACCGAATCTTTTTACTGTACCGAACTCATTTGGCATATACTGGAAAGGGATTTGCAACTCGTAAAACTCCCTAAAGAACATGAGGAACGAAAAAAGTTTTTTTATGCTGTAGAAAACATTTACAGCACTGATTATTTTGACATCATTATTAATCAGTATCAATAAAACTAAACTAGTCGAAAATGTCATTCTGAACGTAACAGAGCGGAGTGAAGAATCTCAAACTATTAAGAGATTTTTCCTGTCGTCAAAATGACAAAATCCGAATTAATCAGTATCAGTAAAAAAGACCGGATAAACCGGCCTTTTCATTATTTTTCAATTCCTAGTTTGAGGTTATCAAACGTTGAAACATTTATCACGTCTTCCACATCATTATCAAACGATATGGTAATACTGTCTCCTTCCTTGGTTACCGGAAGTTCGTTAGACAACTGTGACGACCCAATAAATATTTTAGAACTGCCATCAACAGTAAAGTAATAAAAACTATTTCCGTTTTTAATATCACTTTGTATTCGGGATATCACAGTAGTTAAGTTTGTACGGGTATCTTCAGCATCAGGGTTAATACGGTTACCCGACATGTTATATACATTCTTATAAGCCATAAGTGCCTCCGGCATGGTATTCCCCACCCCTACTATAGTATAATCACCTATTGCGACCATAGCATACATTTTTACAAGTCCGCCACCATCTTTTAAGGTCATAACATAAGTTGGAATCCCGTTTATTGTGTAAGGCACAGGCAGGGAAGCATGATAACGTTTTTCCTGCACTTTACCCTCTGCCGATTTTTGTGCGGCATATTCGGTTGCACCACTCTGTTTATAAAAAGTAGTTTCTTTAGTACGGGTATCAACCAGCACAAAACCTACCGCCGACTCATCTTTACCTACTGATGATACTCCGGTGTACCAATACGGCCTGCCATCTTTACCATAAACCAGGGTAAGGTCTTCGGTAATCATTAGTTTATCTTCATTACTCCAGTTCCAGTACCCATGAACATATTCGCCCCAGTCAGACAACTGGTCAATAACAAATGAAATAGGCTGTATCCTGTCAATCCACAACGGAGTATCGGCTATATTGTATTCTTTTATTGCTCCGGTTTGAGCATCAATCACTACAACACCTACAGCATCATTACCGGAAAATCCTATTTCCTTATCGTATTTTGAGGCTACCCAAAAAGGATTTCCTTCATTATCTACCTCAAAAATAAACTTAGTTAGTCCAGTCGTAGCATAGCCATTAAAATAAGCATGCCTGTCTACCCTGCTGCCAAAGAATGCTTCGGGTTGGTATTTTATCTTAATATCTTTCCCGTTTAGCTTTTGCACCAGTCTTACATCACGTTCGTTTGTTGCCGATACCATAACATAACCATCGGTACCCTCAGTATTATTAAGCCATTTAAAAAAGCCCGAATGTAACAACGGAGCTACCCAAAATAGGTCGTCCCCCACTTTTTGGATAAAAAACTCTCCCAGCTCGCTCTTGCTTCCCAATGCCGGATCTGACCCTATGATTTTCTCTCCTAAAAGAGACGCAAGTTCTTCATCCACTACCCTAACCTTATCTATAGATATAGGCGCTATATGGTTAGACATAGTATTACCTGTTTCTACCTCGCCAATAAGCTTTCTGTATGACTCGCTATGAAATATAGGGCTCCCTGTAACAAAAGGCAATACAATCACATAAACAAGAAGTATTGGGATTAACCTAAACAGAAACTTTTGCAGCTTGCTAAATTTAAACTTCACCTTATCTTTAGATACATTTACCTGTGACGTGAGCAGATTCCCTAAAACAATTAGGAAAATCAGTACAACGGCAAACCCTGTAAACCTGTAGTTGATTACGGGAAGTGCTGTATAAAAAATTAAAAATCCTATGAGTAATACGAATATTACTGCTAATGGTTTTCTCATGATAATTATTTTGGTTTATTTATAGGTAGAAGAAATACTCAAAACGTTACATTTTTAGGGTTATATTTCGGCATAAAGGCAGGCATATGCCCTGTTACTGTGAATTTCATAAAAATTTATTGCTTATTGTAATTTGCAAATAATTAAGAATTCAATTCTTACTTTTGTAAAAACGCCCTGTTAATTATATATGAAACTGCTAGTAGTAGAAGACGAACCTCAACTCCTCTCCATTATCCGTAAAGGACTTTCGGAAAAAAACTACGACGTGAGTGCTGCACTCGACGGCACTACTGCATTAGATATGATTAACAATAACAGGTTTGACGTAGTCGTGCTGGATGTTATGTTACCCGATATTAACGGCATAGAAATTTGCCGCAGGCTAAGAGCTTCAGGCAATTTTGTACCCATACTTATGCTAACCGCACTAAACAGCAGTGAGAATATTGTTACCGGACTTAACGCAGGCGCCGATGATTACATGTCTAAACCATTTAAGTTTAGTGAACTTGAAGCTCGTATCAATGCACTGGCACGAAGAGCCGGACAGAACCAGAAACCCGCAGAGGTTATCACCATTGCCGACCTGGAGATAGACCGCCGTGCAAAAACCGTTAAACGTAACGGTGACCTTATTACCCTTACAGCAAAAGAATTTAAGTTACTGTACTACCTTGCCAAGAATACCGGTATTACGCTCTCCCGCGAAAAAATACTGGACAATGTGTGGAACATTAACTTTGATATGAATACCAATGTGGTTGATGTATACATTAACTACCTGAGAAAGAAAATAGACAAGCCTTATACGATTAAACTAATACATACCATTAAAGGACTGGGCTACATTTTAAAACCCTGATTATGCAAATTAAAAAGAAAATTACCATTACCTACATTGTCCTTTCGGGGGTGAGCACACTGGCATTATGCCTGCTTGTGTTCTTTCTTTTTAAGCAAAATAATCAGTACTACTTTTTAAAAAGGCTACAGGACAGGGCTAAAATTGTAGCTTCCATACATTACCAGCACGACCCTATGAAGGCCGAGTATTACAAGAACCTTAAAAAAAACGGACTTGAGGAGCTTATTAATGAAGATGATTTTGTGCTTAAGGTAAACGGTGAAGATACTTTTGAATACAATACCAAACTTGATTTACCTTCGGAATTTTATGCCGATGTAATGAAAAACGGATCCAGCTGGACCGTAAACAGTGAACATCAATACCACTATGCCCAGATTTTTAAGGAGTCAGGACAGCGTTATATGGTTATTGTTACTGCCCGCGACAGACGTGGTAATACCAGTTTGATATACATTAGCCGTATACTGATTTTTGGCGGACTGGCCTTTATAATAATAGCCTACTTCTTTGGGCGCTTTTTAGCTACCAGGTTTATTAATCCGGTTTCCCGAATAACCAAAGAGGTAAAACGCATTAGCGCTTCTAATTTACACAACCGCCTTCCGGAAACAGAGGAGTCTGACGAGCTGGCCGACCTTACCCGTACCTTTAATGATATGCTGGACAGGCTGGAAACTTCATTTGAAATTCAGGCTAACTTTATAAACAACGCCTCACACGAATTAAAAACTCCTATAACCACCATTATAGCCGAAACCGAAATTGCCCTGCTAAAAGAAAGGGAAACCGGAGAGTATGTTACTTCATTAGAAAACATTAATAAGCAGGCTTCACGCTTGGGCAACCTTACCGAAAGCCTTTTAAAACTTACCCAAACCGGGTATGACGGTAAAAAGCAGGTACAGGATATTGCCCGTATAGATGAGGTTTTAATGGATGTTAAGTGCGACATTAATAAAATTTACCCAAACAACAGGGTAACCATAAATCTTAATAATTTACCCGAAGACGATTCTTTTTTAATGCTACCCTGTAACAGGCCGCTACTGGAACTGGCTATAGGTAACATTATTACAAACGGGGTAAAATATTCTGATAACGAAGAGGTTTTTGTAACTCTCACTGCTGATAAGCAAACTATTAAAATAAGTATTACCGATATTGGTATTGGTATCCCTCCCGAAGATATCCCTTATCTTTACGAACCTTTTTTTAGGGGTAAAAAGGCCGCCTCAAAATATGTAGGCTACGGCTTAGGACTTCCTTTGGCTATGAAAATTATACGTATGCACGGCGGCGAACTTTTAATCCAGTCGGAATCCGGTAAGGGAACAGTGGTAAATATAGTATTTACCACACCTCAACATTAAAAACTCTAATATAAAATCTTATCAAATTCTAATATTGTTTTAAATCCGTTTTAAGACAAGAGCTGTTGTTTTGTATGTGTAAACCGAAAAGATTTATGCATTATGAAAAACATACTGATTCCTACTACGGTAGAAAATGACATTCTAACTGCTGTAAAAACAGCAGTAAAGTATACTACAGGCACCAATTGCAGTATTGTTTTAATGATGCTGCAAAAAATCCCAAACGCTTATTCTGCTTCTCAATTCCTAAGGGAAACAACTCCTTCCTGCACACCTGCACAAAATTCGTTATTAAACCAGTGCAGGGAGGTTGTTACCCAAACCGGTAATTGCAAACTCTTAATACATCATCAGTGTGGCATGTCGGCACCATTATTAAAAAACCTAATGGATCACCTGGATACTGATTTGGTTATATTAACCAGATCATACAAAGAAGAAAAAAACAGTCTTCACACCACCTGCCGACAATTACTGCTTAACAGCAAATACCCTATACTTCACTTAGGAAACGAAAGCGAAAAGTACAACTTCAATAAGGCCATGTATTTGGAATACCCTAAAGTTGATCTTGGCATACACGAAGTACAGAAACTGATTAACGAGCAGTTTTCCTTTAAAATTGTGAGTCAGGCTAAAATTGAAGAGAGTATAGACGAGATGGTTCCGCATATAGCCGAGACCATTTCAAAAAACAATATAGACATACTGATTGAAGCGCGAAGGACCGCAAAGAAAAGCGGAAGAAAAGAACAGTCAGTTAACCACAATTTGGGATTACCACTGCTTTCTGTCCATGCAGAAACGGTCACCTAGTCCCGGATTATAACACTACCGCTATGCTATTAAAGAAAAAGATACCAATGAAATATGTACTGGGCAAGATTAAAGTTGAGCTTGTGCTGGTACTATTATATACTATAGGGTTTGAGTTAGTACATCATTACTACCATGCCCTATCTATAGATATTCCTATTGCAGTACCTACCATTATTGGCACCATTATATCGTTGCTATTGGCCTTTAAATCCAATCAGGCGTATGACCGCTGGTGGGAAGCCCGTATTGTGTGGGGCGCTATTGTAAACGATTCCCGCACACTTATAAGACAGGTAATAGGGTTTTATGAAGATCCCGACTTTTCTGTAGAGGCAAGCGACTTTAAAGAACGATTTGCCAAAAGGCAGGCGGCATGGTGTTACAGCCTTGGTATGTCACTTAGAGGGAAAGACCCGTTACAACCTATAAAATCATTACTTACAGAAGAAGAATACAATTTTGTAAAAAAGCACAAGCATGTGCCCAATGCGCTTTTGCTATTACATGCAAAAGAGCTTAAAAAAGCAAATAATCAGGATAGGATTAATGTATACCAACAGGTAGAGATTGACAACACCCTTAGCAGGCTGTGTGACAGTATGGGTAAATGTGAGCGTATTAAAAACACGGTATTCCCTACTACATACAGCATGTATATAAGGTTTACACTGCTATTATTTCTAACCCTGCTTCCGTTTGGTCTTACTGATTTCCTTGGGTGGCTGCAAATACCATTGGTAACCACTATTGGTGCTGCATTCTTCCTTATTGAAAAGATGGCCATACACCTACAGGATCCGTTTGAAAACAGAGCTACAGATACCCCTATGATATCGATATCAAATAATATAGAAAAAAACCTGCTGCAAATGGTACACGAGTACAGGGACGAGCACAATGCTGACGACGATATGTTTGAGAGCCCTAAGCTAAACCACATGCAGCCCGAGAAGAATGCCTATTTTGTCTTATAGTTTTGTAAGACGCTTCATAGACGTTTGGTTAGCGTTTGCCGCCCCTTTCCCCGGGGCGGTTTTTTTTATGGTATAGTTTAGTTGTGAAAAAGTTATATTTTTGTTGCAACAAAACAAAACTGAAACAACATGAAAGCATATGTATTTCCGGGTCAGGGTGCCCAGTTTACAGGAATGGGTAAAGACCTTTATGAAAACTCTCCCCTTGCAAAGGAACTATTTGAAAAAGCTAATGATATACTTGGATTCCGTATAACAGATATTATGTTTGAAGGTACTGCAGAGCAGCTTAAGGAAACTAAAGTTACTCAGCCGGCTGTATTCCTTCACTCGGTTATATTAGCAAAAACCTTAGGCGATGATTTCAAACCGGAAATGGTTGCGGGTCACTCACTAGGTGAATTCTCGGCACTTGTGGCTGCAGGAGCACTTACTTTTGAGGACGGACTTAAACTTGTTTCTCAACGTGCTATGGCAATGCAAAAAGCATGTGAGATAACACCAAGTACTATGGCTGCTGTATTAGGTCTTGAAGACAAGGTTGTTGAAGATATTTGTGAGCAAACCGAAGGTGTTGTGGTTGCTGCAAACTACAACTGCCCGGGTCAGCTTGTAATTTCGGGTGAGACTACTGCTGTAGAAAGAGCTTGTGAAGCACTTAAAGCTGCCGGAGCAAGAAGAGCTTTAATACTGCCTGTAGGTGGTGCATTCCACTCTCCAATGATGGAGCCTGCAAGAGAAGAACTGGCTGCTGCTATAGAGAAAACACAATTTGCTGCACCGGTATGCCCGGTATACCAAAATGTACCTGCAAGCGCAGTAACTAACCCGGATGAGATTAAACAAAACCTTATCATCCAGCTTACCGCTCCTGTAAAATGGACACAAAGCGTACAAAACATGATTGCCGATGGTGCTACCCTGTTTACAGAGGTTGGTCCGGGCAACGTGTTACAGGGTCTTGTTAAGAAAATAAATAAAGAGGCTGAGACTGCTTCAGCTTAATAAAATTTCTACTTTTTTGAAGCCCTCGTTATCACTCATAGCGGGGGTTTTTCGTATATTTATAGTACGTAACAAACTCACTTACCACTATTTATAAATGTTTTGAAAAGAGAAGCCGAAAACTTTACAGAGTAGGCATTATTATATACAACCAACCACATGAAAACATTTTTAAAAACTGTAAACAATGCCATTAAGTATTGGTATATCTTTTTAATTATAGGGATTTTATTTACAGCATTGGGACTTTATGTATTTGCCACACCCCTAGAATCATTTATAACACTGGCGCTGTTTTTCAGTCTGTCGTTTATCTTCAGTGGACTTTCAGAAATCATGTTTGCCTCCTTTAACCACAAGGAAGTAGACAACTGGGGATGGATACTAGCCTCTGGAGTAATAAGCTTACTACTGGGCATTATTATGACAGTAAGACCCGAAATATCAATGGCTACACTGCCATTTTACATTGGCTTTATAGTGCTTTTCCGTTCACTTATGGCTATAAGTACCGCTATAGACCTTCAAAATTATGATGCATCAAATTATAACGGACTGTTACTTCTGGGTATACTTGGGCTTATTTTCTCATTTGTTATGCTATGGAACCCCATTTTTGCGGGAATGACACTGGTTTTCTGGACCGGTGCCGCCCTGCTTTCCATAGGTATTTATAATATATTTTTGGCCTTTAAACTTAGACGCATTCACAAAACGCATCAGGAAATATCAGATGAGCTTAAAGAAAAACTCCATCAGATAAAAAAAGAAATACACGAAGAACTGAAAAGCAAATAATAACCGTTTACTTACGCCTATCATCCCTTTCGCTACCACGAAAGGGATTTTTATTTTTTATATATTGCCGTACCTTTAATAAACCCGAAAATACACACTATACTTTGAACGAATTTCCGCTCCACACCAAATTCAAATATCCCTGGCGAAAATATCAGGAAAGGGTGCTTCATGAACTGGAAGACCATTTATACAACAGGCACCTGCATGTAATTGCGCCTCCGGGTTCGGGTAAAACCATATTGGGACTGGAAGTGATGAAAAGGCTTAACCGCCCTACCCTTGTACTTGCCCCAACCATATCAATAAGAAACCAGTGGATTTCACGCTTTTGCGAGTTATTTCTTGACACAGATGTTGTGCCCGACTGGATTTCGCGCGATATAAAAAACCCTAAATTCCTTACCATAAGTACCTATCAGGGTATGCATGCCGCCTGTAACAACAAGCAGGAAAAGGAAGAAGATATTGCTGAGGAAGAGGAAAACGGCTATAAAGAGGAAAAAAGCACCAATGAGAACCTTTCTAAAATAGTTAAAGGATTACAGACTCAAAATGTAAAAACCATTGTTATTGACGAAGCTCACCACCTGAAAAACGAATGGTGGGATACACTTACCAAAATAAAAAAACAACTGGACCCTGTAATTGTAGCCCTTACAGCTACACCTCCCTATGATGTTACTCCTGCAGAATGGGAACGCTACACCGAACTGAACGGACCGGTAGATACCGAAATAACAGTACCTGAGCTGGTAAAGGAAAACGACCTTTGCCCGCATCAGGATTATATATACTTTACACTACCCTCACAAACAGAACAGGAGAGCATTAAAAAATTCAGAGACAAAGTACAGCAGGCAATATCTGCAATTAGGGAAGATGCTGTTTTTGTATCAGCACTGGAAAGTCTGCCTGCCTATGCCAATCCTCAGGATAACATTGAATGGATTTACGACAACTTTGAGGTTTACATAAACATCCTTATATTTTTTAACAGTATTGGCAAAACAATAGATTCTTATCATTTTGAGGTGGTAGGTGACAATACCGTTAATATACCCGCACTTGATAATGACCGACTCATATCGCTACTACAGTTCTATTTATTTAAAGAAAAAGAACTTTTTGAAGGATATGAAGAGCATAAAGAGTCAATGCTGAAAATACTGAAGCATTATGGTGTAACCCAGAAAAAAACCATAAGTTTTGAGCTTGACAGAAAGGCTTCTGCCAACCTTACTTCGAGCATCAGTAAACTGGATGGTATTAAAAAAATAGCCAATCTTGAATTTGGCAACCTGAAGAATGACCTAAGAATGGTTATTCTTTGTGATTTCATCCGTAAGGAGTTTTACACATCGGGAGAATTTAATGATAAAAAGCTGGATAAAATTGGCGTAATGCCCGTTTTTGAAAAACTGAGAAGAGATAATCCTGACAATATAAAGCTGGGTGTACTTACAGGCTCGTTAATAATTATTCCTAAAACAGCTTATACTTCCTTTAAAGAGAAGACCGAAAAATATAACCTTAAAGATTTAAGCTGCACCCCTGTTCCTTTTGATGATAATTATCTTTTAATAACGCCAAACGAACAACTTAAACACAACATTGTTACCATAATAACCCAAATATTTGAGGAAGGTAATATTGAAATCCTAACCGGAACAAAATCATTACTGGGTGAAGGTTGGGATGCACCCTGTATCAATACACTTATACTGGCAAGTTTTGTAGGTTCGTTTGTGCTCTCAAACCAAATGAGAGGAAGGGCTATACGAGCACAAAAAGGAAATACCGATAAAACAGGTAATATATGGCACCTGGTATGCATAGACCCAACAGAACAGAATGGTGGTAACGATCTTAAAATGCTCCAAAGACGCTTTAGGGGATTTGTTGGAATATCTTTTAAAGACAACCAAGGAATAGAAAACGGCATAGCCCGGCTTAATATCCCAAAAAACATTTACAAGGGAGACGTTATAGATGCCAAAAATGAGGAGATGTTCTTGTATGGCTTAAAAAGAGATTTATTAAAAAAACGCTGGCATGACGCGATTGATAAAGGGGTAAGTCTGGCAGATGAAATAATAATCCCCTACACCCTGCCTCAGGAACATAAAGAGAAAACCATACGTCAGTTAAAAAATCTATACTTTAACAAAACTATAGGCTACTTAATCGCACAACTCTTTTCGGGGATACTATTATACCTAACAACATCATTTGAAGCTCTTGGACGAACTGCCAAAAACATCAAAACCTGGACCGATTTTTACGTATTTCTCTCCCTGTTTGTGGGCGTTGGATTTGTAACACTAGGCAGGAAGGCATATAAAACCTTTAAGGTTTATATTACCTATCGTGATATAACAAAGGATATACAACAAATAGGTAAAACCGTTCTTAAAAGTCTTATTGATGCACATTGCATACATACACCCAGTAACCAAACCAGAGTAATAACTGACATAGGTAAAGATGGTGATATGTTTTGCTATTTAATGGGCGGCACATCTTTTGAAAAATCGGTTTTTACAGAATCACTCATGGAGATACTTGCTCCTATTGATAATCCGCGTTATATAATAATCAGGAAAAGTAAAAAAGGACTAATTGTACAAAAGGATTACCATGCCGTACCTGAAATAATAGGACGAAATAAAAAGCTGGCACAAAATTTTGAAAACCTTTGGACCGAGTATGTAGGCGAATGCGAACTGGTATATGTAAGAACACCTGAAGGGCGAAAAGTACTTTTAAAATCAAGGGTACAATCATTATCGGCACAGTTTGAACCTAAACCCGAAAGAGGCAACAAATGGCGATAATAACACAGCCATAACATCCTTACACGCAACCTTTTTTACTATAGCTAATCTTATTAGTAAATGCCTTCTATGAAAAAGCTACTGATAGCTGTATTAATGCTATGTCTTACCTCATGTGCTACTATTACCAATTCCAGAACTTATCCGTTAAGGGTAAATACCAATGCACAAAACGCATCGGCAAAAGTGTATGACAGCGTTTATAAACTACCTGCAGATGTTGAGGTAACAAGGAGCAACAAACCATTAAAGATCACCCTAACATATGACACCATAACAAGGGATTATAGTGTAAAGTCTAAAACAATGTCAAAAAGCAGTGTAGGGAATATTCTGTTTGGCGTTCTTTATCCCGAAGCCCTCTTGGTAGATATACTTACCAAAAAAGGATATTACTATGGTGACGAACTATTTATGGATATTTACGACACACTTCCTGAAGTGAAACGTATAATATCTTCACGAAAAAAACATATTACTTACGAGGAAAACAGTTTTAATATTAACATATCTATCCCTTATGCAAATATTTTCCTTCTTCAGCCTGAAAGTGAAGGCATAAAAAAAGGAGCTGGTTTTTTTGGACTTACTCTTGGTGCTGAATATTTCTACAAAAAAAATAAGTATGTAAAATTAAGTGCAGGTGGTATTGTTAGTTTCCCTATTCCTTTCCCTGTACCTTTAATTAATGATGGAGAAGTAGAGACCTTAGTATCTCTCTACTCTACTCTTACCGATAATTATCAGTTAAATCGTTTCAGTTTAGGTTATGGTCTCAGTTACTCTTTTTACAGATATGATCACAATTTTGGAGACGATAATTATACAAATCAAAAAGATAAAAGCGTAAAAGGACATGGCATTGGCTTATCCTTCAACACCTATTACAGGATAGGCAGGCGTTTTAATATAGGCTTTGTATACAACCCTACTTTTATTAGTATATACCCACAAACAGAACTACTTTACCAGCACACTATAAGTTTTGACCTCTTATGGAGAATACCGATATAAAAAAATAAGGGATTATTTACCCCTTACTTTCTGTTCCCATTTCCAGGCAGATGCCAGTGCATCATCGAGCGAGAGCTCTGCCTTCCAGCCTAAAATGTTATTTGCTTTTGTAGTATCGGCATAGGCTTCGGTTACATCACCCGCCCTGCGGTCTACTATTTTATAGTTTAGTTTTTGTCCACTTACTTTCTCAAAGGCATTAATAACCTCCAGTACCGAGTTTCCTGTACCCGTACCAAGATTAAACACTTCTACCTTTTCGGCATTTTTTTTATCAATAAGGCGTTGTAAAGCCGTTACGTGAGCCTTAGCTAAATCTACAACATGGATATAATCACGTACACAGGTACCATCGGTCGTTTGGTAATCACTCCCAAAAACAGATAGCTGCTCCCTAATACCTATAGCTGTTTGCGTAATAAACGGCACAAGGTTTAAAGGAACCCCCAGCGGAAGTTCTCCTATATTTACAGAAGGGTGCGCCCCAACCGGATTAAAATAACGTAACAACACAGAGTTGATTCCGCTTACTTTAGCCACATCCTTAATAATCTCCTCACCTATTTGCTTGGTATTACCATAAGGTGACATTGCTCCCTGTATAGGCGCCTCCTCGGTAATAGGCATTTTCTCTGCCTGTCCGTAAACAGTACACGACGAACTGAAAATAAAATGAGACTCCTGTTTCTTTTGCAATTCCTGTAAAAGGTATACCAGCGAACCTATATTGTTTTCATAATACAGTAACGGGTTCTCCACACTTTCACCAACAGCTTTTGAAGCTGCAAAATGGATTACACCTGTAACATCAGTATATTTTACAAAGAAGTCTTTTACTGCCTGTTTTTCACGCAAGTCTATCTTTTCAAAATCAGGCTTCTTTCCGGTTATGGCTTCTATACCGTTAAGCACATCTAACGATGAGTTTGAAAGATCGTCTATAACTACCACATCAAAACCTACGTTTTGCAGCTCTACAACAGTATGTGAACCTATAAAACCTAAGCCCCCTGTTACAAGTATTTTCATTTTCTATTGATTGGTTATTTATGCTTTATCGAAAAATCAAACAGTTTATTGCCCTCCCTGTCGTTGTAATTGTAGTTAAGCTCTACATTATGTTTTCTAAAAGCTTCCATACTATTGTCAGTATCAATTCCCTTTTGGGCATTAACTTCAAGTCTGTTTTTGGCCTCTTTTAAATTGACTTTATTATTAGCAACATCCAGCGTATAGTAATATTCAATACTAAGCGGATCTTTTTCAAAAACCGTACTATCTAATGTAGTTATCCTGTCTACCTTAACCGGGCACTCCTTATTAATTTCGGTTACCATGTCAGCAAGCTTCTTTTCAGGATTATCCCTAAACATATTGGCTGCCAAAACGGCAACAAAACTCCCCATAAAAACAGCCACAAAGGCTGCTGTCTTATTTTTCTTTTTTTCCTGATTCATTAAGTAAGGAATTCCAATACCGTATCAGTTATAAATTTAATTTGCTCGTCATCAAGCTCAGTATGCATAGGTAATGACATTACCTCATCAACCAGTTGATTGGTCACGGTAAAATCAGCCTCATTATATCTTTCGTCAAGGTATGCTTTTTGCCTGTGTAACGGTATAGGATAGTAAATTGCACAAGGAATGCCTTTTTCCTGAAGGTGCTTCATTAAAGCATCTCTTTGTCCGTTAAGTATCCTTAAAGTATACTGGTGGAATACATGGCTGTCTTTATCTCCTTTTGTAACCGGAGTAACAATATTAGCATGGCCTGCAAAAGCCGCATTGTATTTATCGGCAGCAGCCTGTCTTGCTTCATTGTATGAATCCAGTAACGGAAGCTTAGCATTAAGTACAGCAGCCTGTACACTATCCAGCCTTGAGTTCACCCCTACCACATCATGGTGGTAACGCTCATACATACCGTGGTTCACTATACCTCTTATTGTATGTGCCAGTTCATCATTATTGGTAAAAATAGCACCACCGTCACCATAACAACCTAGGTTTTTTGACGGAAAGAAAGAAGTAGAAGCCACATCACTTATAGCACCAACTTTCTTTTTAGATCCGTCGGCATATTTATAGTTTGCTCCTATAGCCTGTGCATTATCTTCAATCACATACAGGTTGTGCTCTTTAGCAATTGCCGAAATAGCCTCCATGTTAGCAGCCTGACCAAAAAGGTGTACCGGAACGATGGCCTTTGTTCTTGGGGTAATTGCATTGCGAATTGCTTCTATAGAAATATTAAAAGTATCCGGTTCCACATCTACCAATACCGGTGTTAGCTGCAATAAAGCGATAACTTCTACCGTAGCGGCAAAAGTAAAATCGGCAGTGATAACTTCATCACCCGGTTTAAGCCCAAGGCCCATCATGGCAATTTGTAAAGCATCGGTACCGTTAGCACACGGGATAACGTGTTTTACACCAAGATATTCTTCTAAATTCTTTTGGAACTCATGTACCTGAGGTCCGTTTATATATGCGGTATTGTCTAAAACTTCCTGAATGGAATTATTTACTGTATCTTTGATTTTATCGTATTGACTCTTAAGGTCAACCATCTGTAATTTTCTCATCTGCCTGTTAAATTTAAGCCATAGCAAAACTACTAATTTAATGGCTGCCTGCCAATGAAAATAATATAAAGTATTAATTTAGCCGCTCAATATTTCTGTTATGTTTTTTCTGTACAACCTGCTTACCCTACTTGCCGGATTCCTATTAAAAATCGTTGCACTTTTTAGCCACAAAATCAGGCTTTTTGTAAACGGAAGGAAAACCGTTTTTAATACTCTGCAACAAAATATAAACCCGCAGGATAAAACCATTTGGTTTCATTCGGCATCACTGGGCGAATACGAACAGGGGCTACCGGTTATGGAGAAGATAAAACAAAAGTATCCTGACCATAAAATTGTACTTACGTTTTTCTCCCCGTCGGGCTATGAGATACGTAAAAACACCAAAGCTGCCGATGTGGTAGTATACCTACCGCTGGACACTGCCGCTAACGCCAAAAAATTCATGACGCTGGTACATCCCGATATGGCTTTCTTTATTAAGTATGAGTTTTGGCCCAATTACCTTAAGGAGCTTAAAAAATCTAACACGCCTACTTATCTTATATCGGGACTTATGCGTAAAGACCAGGTATTCTTTAAATGGTATGGAGGTTTTTACAGGAAAGCACTGCAAACCTTTACCCGCTTTTTTGTTCAGGACAACAGCTCTAAAGAACTGCTGCAGGGCGCTGGCTTCCATAATGTAATGATAAGCGGCGACACCCGTTTTGACAGGGTTAGCGAAATACTGGAACGTGACAACTCTCTACCTTTTGTACAGGAGTTTAAAAACAACAAAATTACCATGGTCGCAGGTAGCTCATGGCCAAAAGACGAAAGTATGTTTGTTGATTTTATTAATTCGTCAAATAACACTAAATTTATAATAGCTCCACACAACATAAAAACCGAGCAAATACAGGAACTTAAAAAAAGTATTACTAAGAAAACCGTACTGTTCTCTGAAAAGGAAGGTAAAAATCTTGCCGAATATGATGTTTTTATTATTGACACCATAGGCATATTAAGTAAAGTATACAGCTATGCCGACCTGGCTTATGTAGGTGGAGGGTTCGGGACTTCGGGACTGCACAATATACTGGAACCTGCCGCTTTTGGCATCCCAATCGTGATAGGCCCTAACCACAGTAAGTTCCCCGAGGCAATTGCCATGACACACATGGGCGGATGCATTGCCGTGAAGGACAAAACAGAGATGGAAGAAACGCTTTCATCCCTTGTATATGATGATGACTACAGGCACGAAAAAGGCCATATTGCAGACACTTTCGTTTCCATGAACCGCGGAGCGGTAAAACGTATTATGAGTAACATTTCTAACTAATGCCCATTACCTTCAAACCCGTAAGGGTTACCGATATTGACCGTACTGTTGCCATGATGCAGGATTTTTATGCCATAGATAATTATCCTATAGATTCTTTTGTTTCCAAATCACTCCTAAAGGAGTTTATAGACAATGAAGAACTGGGCAGAAGCTGGCTTATTTTAAATAATGATGAGGTTCTCGGGTATGTAATTCTCACCTTTATTTTCAGTTTTGAATACAAAGGCCGCATTGCATTTCTGGACGAACTATACATAGCACCCGCAGGGCGTGGTAAAAGCATAGGCAAACAAACGGTAGATTTTATACACGAACAGGCGCTTAACCTTGCCATAAACGTAATTTACCTTGAAGTAGAAGGACACAATACCATAGCCCAAAAACTATATCTCTCTAAAGATTTCACCATACACAACCGCAAGCTGATGAAGCTTACCGTAAAAAATAAAAAATAGTTTCAGTTTGTCATTTTGAGTGTAACGAAGTGAAGTCGAAAAATCTCAATGTTTTATAATAAGAGATTTCTCCTTTCGTCGAAATGACATATACCCTGAAACTACTTTTATAGCTTTATAATAAAATTTATTCCGGCATTAAGTGCGTAGAGACAGACATGCGGTTCCAGCCGTTAATAACTACTATTGCAATGATAGCTACAGCAATATATTTCTCCCCTAAAAGATTCACAGCATCTTCATAAGTACTATCGCTAACACGCCCTGTTATGTTTGTAACCTCTTCGGTAAGGGCAAGCAACGCTCTTTCTTCAGGAGTAAAGTAATTGGTATCCCACCATGCATTAAGTGCATAAATACGTTTTTCGGTTTCCCCGTCATTCCTCGCTTCTTCGGTATGCATATTAATACAAAACGCACAGCCGTTTATTTGTGAAGCTCTTATCTTAATAAGGTGTTTATGAGCTTGAGTAAGTTCACTACCGTTAATGTATTTTTCCAACCCAAACATGGCTTTGTAGGCATCGGGCGCTACAACTCCTAAATTCATTCTTGTTTTCATAATAACTGTATTTTAATTTGTTAAGACAAAGTTCCTATACAGCCGTTACAAAAAACTTAAAGTAGTTTAAGAAAACATATTTACCCCTTTTTTGCCCTTAGCATACTTAAAAATTCGGGCGTAAAACCAAGGTAAGATGCCACAAGGTATTGCGGAACCCGCTGCACAAATTCGGGATAGTGCTCCGAAAAATGCCTGTAGCGTTCTTCTGCCGAAAAGTTAAACATATAATGGGTACGCATAAGAGAGGCAGCATAAGCTTTTTCCAGCACCAGCCTGAAGTACCTTTCCATTTGCGGAAGCTCCTTTAAAAGCTCTTCCTGCTCTGCTGCATCTATAACTATAATTTGGGCAGGCTCTACAGCCTGTATACTACATTGGGTAGGCATATTAGTATTAAAGGTAAAATAATCAGTAATCCACCATCCCTCTATAGCAAAATGAATTACCTGCTCCACTCCCTTCTCATTAAGAGTATACATTCGCACCACGCCGCTGTTTACAAAATACTTGCCTGTACATATTTCGCCCTGTTCCAGCAGATGTTTCTTTTTAGCATACTCCTCTATTTTCAGGTAAGAGCACAACATCTTTTCCTCCTTTGGCGAGAGGAGTACAAACCGTTTTACATGGGTAATTATTTTATCGAACATTTTTAACAGATTACCAATAATACCGAAAGATATAACACATATAGCAAACAAAAACACCAATAATGCTATTTTGTTTCAAAAATTGTAACTTGCGTCCACTAAACTTTTTTAAGAAACACTATGAAATTTTTACGACTGCTTGTCCTTTTACTGGTAATCCCTGCCTATGCACAACAGGGAGGCATGTGGATACCGTCCCTGCTTAAAGGAATGAACGAGAAAGAAATGAAAAGCCTGGGCATGAAAATGTCGGCTTCAGACATTTATGATGTAAACCATTCCAGCCTTAAAGATGCCGTACCTCAGTTTAACGGAGGATGTACATCGGAAGTTATATCACCAAACGGACTGTTATTAACCAACCACCACTGTGGTTATGGCGAAATACAGGCTCACTCTACCGTAGAGCATGATTACCTTACCGATGGTTTTTGGGCTATGACACTGGAAGACGAACTTCCAAACCCGGATCTTGAGGTTACCTTTATAGTAAAAATAGAAGATGTGACCACACAGATTCTAAACGGAACATCTACCATTACCGACGAACAAGCAAAGCAGAAAAAAATTCAGGAAAATATAGCTAACGTAACTAAAAATTCGCCTAAAGAGAGCTGGCAGGAAAACAGGGTGCGTACTTTTTATGAAGGTAACCAGTACATGCTTTTTGTAGTAGAATCGTATACCGATGTTCGCCTTGTGGGTGCACCTCCGTCATCAATAGGTAAATTTGGTTCTGACACTGATAACTGGGTATGGCCAAGACATACAGGAGACTTCTCTATGTTTAGAATATATGCCGATAAAAACAACCGTCCGGCTCCCTATTCTAAAGATAATGTACCATACAAACCTAAGCACTACTTCCCTGTATCTATAGGAGGAATTCAGGAAGACGACTTTACACTTGTTTTCGGTTATCCGGGAAGAACTACAGAATATCTTCCTTCGGTTGCCGTAGAGCAGATTTTAAGCAGCCTTAACCCTGCAAAAATCGAAATAAGGGACGAAGCCCTAAAAGTGACTGATAGCTTTATGAGAAGGGATCCTGCCATAAAAATACAATATGCAGCAAAATATGCCCGTATTGCCAACTACTGGAAAAAATGGATAGGCGAATCTCAGGGTCTTGAAAAAACCAATGCCGTAGCTGCTAAAAAAGCTTACGAGAAAAACTTTATACAACAGGCTAACAAAACCGGAAAACAAAATGAGTACGGTAATCTGTTTAACGACTTTGAGTCAAAATATAACGAAATTGCACCTTATGCTCTTAGCAGGGATTACTTCCTTGAGGTTGTATTAAGAAATACCGAACTGCTAACTGTAGGTTTCAGGTTATATCAGTTAGAGCAGGTATATAATATGAGAGGAGAACAGTCGTTTAACGACCGTAAAGGTAATACCCTTGCTGCCCTTGAAGGAACTTACAAAGACTTTAATAAAAACGTAGACGAAAAGGTATTTGAAAAGCTTATCGAATTATATGCTACAAAATCACCTAAACAGTTCTTACCGTCCGGACTTATTAATGCCGATTATAAGCTTTTAACCAAAAACATTTACGGCGAATCAAAACTTACCAGTTACGATGGTGTTAAAGAACTTTTAAGCGGCGACGCTAAAGAGGTTATGGAAAAGCTGAACAATGATAAAGGCTTCCAGCTTGTAAAAGCCATATCAGACTCTTTCATTGCCAATGTAAACCCTAAATACGAGCAGATAAACTTAGAGATAGAAGCATTACAACGTACCTATATGAAAGGTATTTTAGAACTTAGCCCTAAAGATGCCCGTATTTTCCCTGATGCTAACAGCACACTAAGAGTAACCTATGGTAAGGTTAAAGGGTACTCTCCAAGAGATGCTGTTTACTACGAACCTGTAACTTACCTTGACGGTGTTATGGAAAAATATGTACCGGGTGATTACGAGTTTGATGTTCCGCAAAAACTTATCGAGCTTTACAACAAAAAGGATTTCGGGCAGTATGATGAGAACGGAAAAATGCCGGTATGTTTTATAGGTACAAACCACACTACAGGAGGTAACTCGGGTAGTCCTGCCATCGACGCTAAAGGGAACCTTATCGGGTTAAACTTTGACCGCGTTTGGGAAGGTACTATGAGTGATATTTATTACGACCCTTCTATTTGCCGAAATATAATGGTAGACATGCGTTATGTACTGTTTATTATAGATAAATATGCAGGTTGTACCCGCCTTATTGACGAGATGGAAATTGTAAATAAAAGAAAAAAATAAGGGTTCGGGTTAACCTTACAAAAACAAAGTGAACGGTTAAAAAACATCTTTAAGAATCTTTTTAAGAACACGGCAACAAAACCCCTGTGTTTATGCCGAAAACGATGTATTTAAAAGCCTGAATTTCAAGCATAAAAGATTTTTAAAAATTTTAGCACTATTTATTTTGTGATGTCAAAAAATTTATATCTTTGCTTCGAATTAATAATTAACCTTTATAATTTAGTAAGATGAAAAAAGTTGTTTTAAGTCTAGCTGTTATGGCTATGATCTCTTTCGTTTCTTGTAAAGAAACTGCAAAAGAAGAAGGTACAGAAGCTCAAACTGAAGTAGAAGCTCCAGCTGCTGAAGAAGTAGTTACAGAAGAGCCAGCTGCTGAAGTTGCTAACGATACTGCTCCTGCTGCAGAAGAAGTTCACACTGAAGAAGCTCACGCTGAAGAAGCTGCTCACTAAGATTTTAGTAAGTAAAAGCATAAAAGCCCCGCAACTGCGGGGCTTTTCATTTTAGTAAACCTAACAAACACATCAAAATCAAAATTTGATACTTTACTTGCTACAGTCCGGCTATGCTTAGTATTGTAACCTGCTGCAACAGGCCAAAATCACAACCGGATTTGGCAATATATTTTTAGTCTTTTCAGTTTATTTTATAATGGCAAAAAAGGGAATGTCGCGGATAAAACCTCCTTTAACCTGTTGACATTAAGTACCCCCATCCCTTAAAAAATACCATTTAAAAAGGTTACCAAATTGTTAAATCAGGATTACTGTTCTTTAACCTTCTAAACATAACCTTTCAGTAAAACTAGCACATAAAAAAACTGCCTTCGTTATGAAGACAGTCTTATGCTTTTCTTTATAAAATACTGAATCAGGTCGTGGTATAAATCCTTATAGTTTGTTAGTTAATGCTTCCTATAATAACATTGTTACCAAAGTCACACTGACTGCAGCCATCGGCACCAAAAAGTCCGTCAGTACCCTTACAGGCAGCAAAATTCCAGAAGTCACGTGTACGGAAAAGAGGCCCTTTACCGGAAGCTCCCCATGTACCGCTAAAGTTAAACTCGGTTTTTTCGCAAGACATAGCTACCAAATCATTCCAGGTACCATATTCGTCACCTGCATCAGCAGGGTTTCTGTAATCACCATAGTAAGTACACTCGTAACCAAAGAAGCTTGAAGAACGTGAGTTATGGTACATACCATGTGCTTTTTTACCCACATAAGCAACTACCCTGGTACCTGTAGATACATTTCTCCAGTCTTTAGTATACCAGCCACCGTGCTGAAAATAAGTAACAGTAATTATTTTTTGAGTCGATTTTTTAACCTGTAGCACAATATGCTCCCAGTCATAATCGTGACCTCCCTGCCCTATTGCACAAGGCTCCTGGCGTTTGTAAGTAAACCAGTATTCGATAAAAATCTTATCAGAATCAGACGGGTGCTCCTGCACATCATAATAAGTAGGAAAAATAGGCACTGTAGGTGCTGTTGCATCTGTAAGTGCAAGCTGACCTTCACACACTTTACCTGCATTGGAAGAACTAGACCATACCGCCTCTACAGAAGCAGGATAATCAGGTGCCGCACGGTCAAATTTAACAAGCGGAGCAAACTGGCTCGCCCAGTTAGCAGCAGTACTACCACTTACTTTTGTAACACTCTCGCTACAATTACAGTTTAAAAACGGATGAACATTAGTAACTTTTGTATTAAAGGCTACTGTGTTGGTTTCTTCTGTTTCCGGAGTGGAACATTTAACAAAAACAATTGCACTGAACGCTACGATCAGTACTCTTAGAAAATTGGTTTTCATCTTTATAAAAAATTTTTTAGTTGGTTTCAGATTTATAATCTGATTCAATATTTTATAAAGAAGATTTTTACCACGACACTGCAAATAACAGCATCTAAAATTAACTAAGTGTCTGCTAAATATTTATAAATCATTACCATTAAGTTAAGTAGACAAATATTTTTAATTACTAAATCCTATAATCACCTTGATAAGAACGCCGAAATTTAATTACGGGTAAAACAAAAGCCCCGCTGTAGCGGGGCTTTTTATTATATAGATATTACTTTAAAGCTTTTTTTATTGCTTTTCGCAGAGAATCTATTCCTCCCTCAGTATATCCTGATTTCACTTTAATCAAATTACCATCTTTATCGTAAAGAATAACCGTAGGAAACAAACTTACACCTAAGCCTTCATAAATGTTTTCACCAGTTCTGTAAGTAGATAAATAATTCATCTTTTTATATTCGATATATTCAGTTACATCTTGCTGATCATCAATATGATTAACCCCAATAACAACCAAATCATCTTTAAATTCACCCTGTAGCTCAATTAATCCGGGTATAGACTTAACACAATATTTACAGGTCCTGTACCAAAAATCAAGTAATACTACCTTACCTTTTAGCCCCTTAAGCTTAACTGTTTCCCCATTATTAAGTTTTAACTCCAAATCAGGGATGTGTTTTATATCTTTTTTTGTTTGAGCACTAACAGTAAAGAGGCCAAATACAGTAAAAAAAAGACTCAATATAATTGTAAAAGAAACTTTTCTTCTCATCGTTATTTAAATTAGAATTAGTTTATTGACACCTTATTAATTTTCTCTTTAAACACTTTGTATCGTTCTGCTAAGTTGACAGTCTGATCTTTATCAACTTTAAATTCCTCTCGAGAAATTTCAGGGTTTATCGAGAGGTATTCAAATTCATAATACTCATACTCCTCCATGTTCTCCCACTGCCAAAAAGATGAACCGCCCGCAGGCAGGTAATCTGATTTACCTATATAAAACTTTTCAACCCTATTCCTAGCATCTTCATTATCCTCAAATTTAACTGTAATACAGTAAACCGCTTTATTATTAATCACTTCTTCTGTTATCAAAACATTTAGAGCCTGCGAATCACCTTTACCGGAAGGTTTCCTTAATGCAAAATGTTCTCCCAACAACAGGAAATTATAATTATGCACTATTTGCTCTAATCTTCTCTTACCTTTAACTATATAAGACTCTCTGTAAACATCAAGAGAATCTATCAACTTACTTAAATAAAATGCCCTTTTACCATCATATCTCATATGCGCAAAACCTTTACCGTATGATGAAGCATATTCTTTATCCACAATATGGTAGGCTTTCAATCTGTCTTTAGGAGCAATATACAATGAACATATAGCAGTGGTATAAGTAGTATCTTTTTCTGAAAGTCCCTTCTTTTTATGATCTATTTTATAGACCACAGTATTAACTTTCTCAGATGATTCAAGCACTTTTTTAATTACCTCAGCCGAATCTGTTTTTGAAAGCTGTGATTGGGCATTAGCCGTAAATGAAGTCAATAAGGCCATTACAAAGCCCGATAGGAAACATAAATATTTTCTATTCATAGTTTTGGTTTAAATGGTTAGCAATGTCGATAATGTAAATTGAAAGTATTGTTTTCGGGTATTTTGAAAACTATCTGCATAAGAGCAGGAATAAGCCTAGGGATTACGCAGTAAAATGCCGGTTGGCAAAATAAGTACTTCATAAGGTGTGATTGTTTGGCTTGCAATAATACAACAAAACCTGTACCATAAACACAAAAAAACATCACTTTTACCTATTTTATCTCAAAATATGGCAAACAAAAAAAGCCTGAACTTCTGTTCAGGCTTTATAGTACTCAAGGCGGGACTTGAACCCGCACGGGCATTACTACCCACTGGATTTTAAGTCCAGCGTGTCTACCAATTCCACCACTCGAGCATTTTGGTAGTATTTGAGCGAAAAACGGGGTTCGAACCCGCGACCTCAACCTTGGCAAGGTTGCGCTCTACCAGCTGAGCTATTTTCGCATTCTTACAATCGCTGTTTATTGCTGTATTGCGGTGCAAATGTAGCACATTTATTCAATTCTGCAAGCGTTTTTCTAAAAAAAATTAATCAAAAAATATAACCTGTTGATAACGTTAATTTTAAAATTAAAACTTTTTTAAAGGTTTTATTTCACCAGCATTCGCTTAATCTCATTCAGCTTCATTAGCGCTTCTACAGGAGTCAGTGTATTAATATCGAGATTAACAATTTCCTCTTTTATTTCCTCCAGTAACGGATCATCAAGATTAAAGAAACTCAATTGCAGTTCGTCGTCATTAGCGGCTTTACCACTGGACAGTGCTTCACCCGAATGGTCTTTCTCCAGTTTTTTAAGCAGCTTTTGTGCTTTTTGGATAACCGTTTGTGGCATACCCGCCATTTTAGCCACATGTATACCAAAACTATGGGCACTACCTCCTTTTACCAGTTTACGAATGAAAAGCACATTATCCTTAAGCTCTTTTACCGAGACGTTATAGTTTTGAATACGTTCAAAAATATCCTGCATTTCGTTTAGCTCATGGTAATGGGTCGCAAAAAGGGTTTTAGGCTGCGCCGGATGCTCGTGCAAAAACTCGGCTATGGCCCATGCTATAGAGATACCATCATAAGTACTGGTACCTCGACCAATCTCATCCAGCAGGATAAGGCTTCGGTCTGATATATTGTTAAGAATAGAGGCCGTTTCATTCATCTCTACCATGAAAGTAGATTCTCCCATAGAGATATTGTCTGAAGCTCCTACACGGGTAAATATTTTATCTACCACACCCATCCTAACACTTTCAGCCGGAACAAAACTCCCCATTTGAGCCAGCAATACAATAAGTGCCGTTTGCCTTAGTATGGCCGACTTACCCGACATGTTGGGCCCCGTAATCATTATAATTTGCTGCGAGGTTCTGTCCAGATAAACATCGTTAGTGATGTAAGGCACATCTACCGGAAGCTGTTTTTCGATAACCGGGTGACGACCTTCCTTAATTTCAAGATCATGGCTATCATCTATATCAGGACAAACATATTTGTTTTCCATTGCCAGTTGTGAGAACGACGACAGGCAGTCCAGTTGTGCTACCAGCCCGGCGTTTAACTGTACCGGCTTAATATAAGAGGCAATCCACACTACCAGCTGTTCAAACAATTGTGTTTCCAGTTGGTGTATTTTTTCCTCAGCTCCTAAAATTTTAGCTTCATATTCTTTAAGCTCTTCGGTAATATAGCGTTCGGCATTTACAAGAGTTTGTTTCCTTATCCATTCTGCCGGAACTTTATCCTTATGCGTATTACGTACCTCTATATAGTAACCAAATACATTATTAAAGGCTATTTTAAGTGAGGTTATCCCTGTGCGTTCAGACTCACGTTTCTCAATACCCTCCAGGTATTCCTTACCCGAATAGGCAATACTGCGAAGCTCATCCAGTTCTGGATGTACCCCTGTTGCAATGGCATTACCTTTATTTATGGATACCGGAGCCTCTGGGTGTACCGTAGTTTTTATTTTCTCCCTTAACAGGTCACAACTGTGCAGGCTGTCACCTATCGCTTTAAGAGCTTCGTTATCACTTTTAAGCGCAAGCTCCTTTACAGGTACAATAGCATCAAGGGAATCTTTAAGATAAATTACCTCCCTTGGCGACACTTTACCTGCTGCTATTTTAGAGATAAGCCTTTCAAGATCGGATATTTGTTTTATCTGTTGTTGTATCTCTCCCAGCACACCGCTGTTTTGAGTAAGGTAAGTTACTACCTCGTGCCTTGCCCTTATTTTATTGGCATCCTTAAGCGGAAGTGCCAACCATCGTTTTAACAGCCTTCCTCCCATTGGCGAAAGTGTCCTGTCTATAACATCCAGAAGCGTAACCGCATTAGGGTTGGTGCTGTTATAAAGTTCAAGATTACGTATAGTAAAGCGATCCATCCAAACATAAGCATCTTCTGCAATACGCTGAATGGAGGTTATATGCTGCACTTTTTTATGCTGTGTTTCAGAAAGGTAATACAATACCGCACCCGATGCAATTATACCTTCCTGCAGTTCCTCTATACCAAAACCTTTAAGGGAATTGGTTTGGAAATGACCGGTAAGGCTTTCAAAAGCGTAGTCTTCCTTATACACCCAATCTTCCAGAAAGAAAGTATGATAATCTTCTCCAAAGGCCTGCCTGAAATTACTTTTCTCCTGTTTGGAAACCAGTACCTCACTCGGACTGAAGTTTTGCAGTAGTTTATCGATATACTCCTCATTACCCTGAGCGGTTAGGAATTCTCCGGTAGATACATCAAGGAACGAAACGCCTAATGTTTTTTTACCAAAGTAAACCGATGCCAAAAAGTTATTGGACTTGGCACTTAGCACCTCATCGTTCATGGAAACCCCCGGTGTAACCAGTTCGGTCACCCCTCTTTTAACGATGGTCTTGGTCATTTTCGGGTCTTCTAACTGATCGCAAATCGCCACTCGGAGTCCTGCCTTAACCAATTTAGGCAAATAGGTGTTTAACGAGTGGTGCGGAAACCCTGCCAGCGCCGTTTCGGTTTCGCTGCCGTTTCCTCGTTTAGTTAGCACAATACCTAAAATACCTGCAGTCCTTATGGCATCTTCTCCAAAAGTTTCATAAAAATCACCCACACGAAATAGCAGGCAGGCATCAGGGTATTTTACCTTAATGCTGTTATACTGCTTCATTAACGGGGTCTCTTTCGCTTTTTTCTCTTTTGTTGCCAAGGGAAGTATTTTTTTCTGATTGAACTAAAGGGCGAATTTAATCAAATTCCAAAAAACTTAGGGCACACTGTTAGCAAATGGTGGATAATTAAATCACATAAATATGATTACTTTTGCAAACGGAAATTAAAACGGAACGATGAGAAAACTGGCAAACAGCGAACTGAACAGAAAAAGTATTGAAGATTTTAAAAAAGCAGACAAAACTCCTGTAATTATTATTCTTGATGATATAAGGAGCCTACACAACATTGGGTCTGTTTTTCGTACTGCCGATGCCTTTCTTATCGAAAAAATTTACCTGTGTGGTATTACCGCTACTCCTCCGCACAAAGAAATTCACAAAACAGCTCTTGGCGCTACCGATACCGTAGCCTGGGAGTATCAGAAAAATGTAACCGATGTTATTACTTCCCTGAAAGAAGAAGATATAGAAGTATGGGCTATTGAACAGGTGGATAATGCTGTTTTCCTAAACGACTTTACTCCTGAAACCAATAAAAGGTATGCTCTTGTTTTTGGCAACGAAGTTAAAGGGGTTTCGCAGGAAGCCATAAAACTTTGCGATGGCACTATCGAAATTCCGCAATTAGGAACTAAACATTCCCTCAACATTTCGGTAAGTACAGGTATTGTTGTATGGGATATCTTCCAAAAACTACAACATTAATACCCAGAAAACGTTTTTTTGCTACTTTTACGGGATGAAGTCCCATAAATCCGCATTTTTAGTTCTTATTGTATCCTGTTTTTTTGGCGTTATCGCAAAAGCTCAGGACAACCCTCCTATACTTACAGCCACCGGCGACCAAATATATTGTCCCGGCACTCCGGCAAACATTGTCAGCACTTTTAACATTACTGATACCGATGATACCGAAACCAATGCCATTTACATACAAATATCATCGGGCTACGTAAACGGACAGGATGTACTTTCGCTAAACACAACCATACCTAATATTACCAGCAGCTGGAATTCCTCATCGGGTAAACTTACCATTGAGGGCGTAGGTGGGCAAAGCGTACCCTACAGCAGCCTTATCACTGCCGTACAAAATGTGGTTTATAACAACACATCAGCCAATCCAAATGGCACAAGAACATTTTCCATAACCATAGGTCAGGCTAATTATCTCCCTTCTACCGATCATTACTATCAATATATTCCATCAATAGGCATTAGCTGGACAGCCGCCAGAGATGCTGCCGAAAATACTACCTATTACGGATTACAGGGCTACCTTGCAACCATACTATCGTCAGAGGAAGCCCAACTGGTAGGCGAACAGGCTACCGGAACAGGATGGATAGGCGGAAGTGATGCGCAAACCGAAGGTGTTTGGAAATGGGTAACAGGCCCCGAGACCGGAACTACCTTTTGGAACGGAGGCGTAAACGGCTCCACACCAAACTTTGCTTTTTGGAATACGGGAGAGCCTAACAATCAGGGTGAAGAAGATTATGCTCATATTACAGCTCCGGGCGTAGGAATACAGGGATCATGGAACGATTTGCCCGTAAACGGAAGCACCGGAGATTATGAACCTAAAGGCTATATAGTGGAATATGGAGGCATGCCGGGAGACCCTGTATTACAAATATCTGCCAGTACAACACTTACTATACCTATTATTACAAGCACTACTGATGCTACTAATTGCGGAGAAGGCAGTGTGACATTACAGGCGGAAGCCGAAAATGGAAGCGTATACTGGTACAGCACAGCAATAGGCGGAATACCTATTGCTACAGGCGACAGTTTCACCACTCCTTCATTAAGTACAGAAACGGTTTATTATGCCTCTGCATTTAACGAAACCTGTACCACTGCAACAAGAACAGCAGTTACAGCAGCAATTACACCAATACCAACATTAACGGTTAACCAACCTACCCCTATTTGTGGCGAGGGCACCACATTACTGGAAGCAACGCCTTCGGCGGGGACAGTACAATGGTACACTACTTCAACAGGTGGTTCTCCCTTTGCTACAGGCAACAGTGTTACTAGCCCTGAAATAAATACCGAAACCACTTTTTATGCCGAAGCAGTAAACAACGGATGTCGCTCTGAAAACAGGGAAGCTGTTGTTGTTACTGTAAACGAATTACCCGATACGGAAGAAAATGAAGAAGTAGTGTTTTGTGAAAACAGTCAGGTTATTCTTGACGCTTCCGCTAGTAATGTCGCTTACCTGTGGTCTACCGGAGAAACAACAGCCACGATAACCGTAAACCAACCTGGCACCTACACTGTTGAATATACCAATACAGCAGGTTGTACCGCAACAAAAACATTTATTGTTACAGCACTACCGGCACCAAATATTGAGAGGGTCGTTGTGAATACCACCAATGCTACAATAGTAATGACTGAAAATGACCCTGAGAACTACGAGTATTCCCTTGACGGAATTCATTACCAGTCTAACAACATATTTATCAATCTAAATGCGGGTTCGCATGTGATATATGCCCGTTCACTAAACGGATGTGGTATTGATGTTCAAAACTTTTATGTCCTGCTTATTCCTAAATACATAACCCCAAATAACGATTCGGTTAACGATGTATTTACTATAGCAGGTATGGCAAACTACCCTTATGCTACCATTACGATATTTGACCGTTACGGAAAAATAATCACAAGGCTAAACAGTCGTAACCGTAGTTGGGATGGCACCTATAACGGGCGCAACCTTCCGGCAAGTGATTATTGGTATGTAATACAGTTAGACCCTACAGAACCAGAGATAAAAGGACATTTTGCGTTAATCCGCTAAAGTATGTTGCCTAATGGTATTAAGTACTGTTAGGTAATCCTGCTGATTGTTCACAAAATCGAGTTCGTCAACATCAATTACCAGTATATTAAGGTCTTTTTGCAGTCTTATGTACTCCATATAGCCATTATTAAGTCTGGCTAAATAATCTGGCTGAATATCCTGTTCGTAAGATCTACCGCGTTGTTTTATCTGTTGTAGCAGGGCATCAGTTTTTCTGTAAAGGTAAATATACAAATCAGGCTTTGGAGTTTCCTCATTTATAATATCAAAAAGCTTTTGGTATAACGTGTATTCATCTTCCGTTAGGGTAACTTTGGCAAATATCAGGGACTTGAAAATATGATAGTCAGACACCACAAAATCACTAAATAAGTCCAGTTGTGACATATCGTCTGAAAGCTGTTGGTGCCTGTCGGCAAGGAAAGACATTTCAAGAGAAAAGGCATAACGCGCCGGTTCTTTGTAGAACTTAGGCAAAAACGGATTATCGGCAAAACGCTCCAGTACAATCTTCGCATTAAAATCCTCGGCAATTCTTCCTGCCAGTGAGGTTTTCCCTGCTCCTATATTACCTTCAATAGCCATATAGTTCACTCCGCCAAACCCAATATCACTAATAGGGTTACTTAGTTGTAAAACCAACTTACAGTTACTGTCATCAGTCGATTGCGCTATAAGAGCATCAATATCTTTTTTAAGCACCGGATGCTCCCAGTATGGGCTTACATCTTTTAACGGGTACAATACAAAATTCCTATCCTGCATTCTTGGATGTGGCACTATTAAGTCGGCTTCCGAAATTACTTCATTATTAAATGCTATAATATCTATATCAATAGAGCGGGCACTGTAACCTTCCTCTTCGGTTCTTATCCTGCCAGCTTCGATTTCAGCTTTCAGTATTTCATCTAATAACACTTTAGCCGATTTGTGGGTATGCACCATAATGGCACAGTTGTAAAAATCATCGCTCTCAAAGCCCCACGGCGGAGTTTCATACAATCCCGACACCCTTACCACCGTAGCGATATGGTTATGGATATGATTAATACATGCCTCTATATGCTGCTGCCTGTCGCCCTGGTTGCTCCCTAAAGATAATATGGCCTCGTTTTGAAATTTCATAGGCTGCAAAGTAACTAAAACAATTTTAAAGGCAGTTACATTTAAAACCTGTGTTAACAAATTTGCATCACATCTTTTTAATATTTTTTAAAATTCTACCTTTAACAACTGTAACACTTTTAGTACATATGCTACTTATATACTACACAATAAAAAAATAGTACCATGCAATTTTTAAAAAACATTTTATCAACCGTAATAGGCATATTTGTATTTTGCCTTCTTTCTTTCTTCCTATTGCTATTAATAGGTATTGCTGCCGCAGCAAGCGGAGGTAACGAAGATGTTGTAACCGTAAAAGACAACTCTGTTATAGAACTTAATATTGAAGATGTACATAATGACTATGCCGGAAAATTTTATAACGACAAACTTTCTTTTTTAAACGATACGCCACACGACGGACTTATAAATATCCTTAACGCTATCGAGTCGGCTAAAACAGACGACAAAATTAAAGGTATCACTATCACCAACAGTGCAGTAGGTCTTGGTATTGCCCAAAACAAAGCGCTAAGAGATAAACTTGAAGATTTTAAATCATCGGGTAAATTTATCGTTGCCTATTCAGATAATTTCAGCCAGTCTGACTACTACCTGAACTCGGTTGCCGATACTATCTACATGAACCCTGTAGCCGACCTTGACTTTAAAGGGCTTTCGTCTGAAATAATGTTCTACAAAGACTTTCAGGAAAAAACAGGTATCAAAATGGAGGTAATCCGTCATGGTAAATATAAAAGTGCCGTAGAGCCTTTCCTTAGCAACAGCATGAGTGATGCCAACAGAGAGCAGATATCAGAATTGCTGGGATCAGTATGGGAATCGGTAGTGAATGATATTTCTAAAAGCCGTAACATACCGGTAGACAGCCTAAACAGTATTGCTAACAAACTTGCTGCCCGTACTGCCGAAATGGCTAAAAACACCAAACTTATTGATAAAGTAGGTTATGAAGACCAATACCGCGACGGTATTAGACATGCACTTAAAGTTGCTAAAAACGAAAAATACAACTCGGTAGACATTGTTGATTATGCTGAGGCCAACTCAATAAGCGACTTACTTAACACTGCCGACGATGAAATTGCAGTTGTATACGCACAGGGAGAAATAAGAAGCGGTGAAGGTTCACTGGATATAATAGGCGAAGGTGCTATGAGAAAAGCCCTTAAAGAAGCCCGTGAGAACGATAATGTAAAAGCTGTTGTACTTAGAGTTAACTCTCCCGGAGGTAGTGCACTAACATCTGAGTTAATATGGAGAGAAGTAGAACTTACAAAACAAGTAAAACCGGTTGTAGTTTCTATGAGTAACTATGCTGCATCGGGCGGATATTATATTTCATGTGGTGCTAACAGGATTTTTGCCGAACCGGGCACTATTACAGGTTCTATAGGTGTATTTGGTATGCTTCCTAACGTAAGCAAGTTAGCTAACAATATGGGGATACATACTGAAAAAGTAAGTACTCACGATAATGCTTCAGGATACAGCCTGTTCACTCCGCTTGAAGATGACACAAGAGCTATTATTACTGAAGGTGTTGAAAACATATACAACACTTTTGTAAATCGTGTGGCTACCGGAAGAAACATGACCTTTGAGCAGGTAGACTCTATTGCACAGGGACGTGTATGGTCGGGCAAGGATGCTCTTAACAACGGACTTGTAGACGAAATAGGCGGACTTGATGCTGCTATTGCTTATGCAGCTCAACTGGGAGAAACCGAAAATTACAAAACCGTAAACTATCCTGAATACGAAATGACATTTGACAAATTCCTTGCAGGTAAAAGCGGACTTCCTTTTGCACAGTCTAAAGAAGATATTATAAAAGAAGAAATTGGCGAAGAGAACTACATAATGCTGCAACGCATAAGAAGAATAAACCAACTTAGAGGTAATCAGGTAATTCTTCCTTACGAAATAACAATCAGATAATTTACGTTATAAATCTTTATTTGTATTTTTAGAGCTTCTAACTAAATATTATGATCAAGAAAATTTTAAAATGGGCAGGTATTATCCTGCTCATCCTCATTATTGCACTGGTATCTGTGCCATTCCTTTTTAAAGACAAAATAAAGTCTATGGTCACCAAGGCCATTAACGAACAGGTAGATGCTACCGTAGCGTTTGAAGACGTTAGCCTTAGCCTGTTTAAAAACTTCCCGATGGCAAACGTATCGGTAGACAAGCTGAGCATTATCAATAAAGCTCCGTTTGAAGGCGACACGTTGGTATACATGGGTAATATAGACCTTACCATGTCGGTTAAGGAATTATTTAAAGGCGAAGGCGAACCTATGAATCTTGAATCGCTTTCTACAAAAGACGGTATCATTAACATCCTTATCAACAAAGACGGTGTAGGTAATTTTGACATCGCTTTAAAATCAGACAAGGAAGACACCTCGGGTGATGATAGCGAAAGCAAACCGTTTGCCCTTAACATGCAGGATTACAAAATTGAAAATCTTCGATTTAAATATTATGACGAAGGTTCTAAAATCAAAATGGTTATAGACAGCCTGAACCACGAAGGTAAAGGTAACTTTGCAGCTTCTAAATTGGATCTTGACACCAAAACATCGGCTAAACTTTCCCTTGATATGGACAACACCAATTACATGAGAGATGTTGTACTTAAGCTGGATGCAGTATTAGGTATTGATTTAGAAAACAGCGTTTATACATTTAAAGAGAACAAAGCATTTATAAACCAGCTTCCACTGGAGTTTGATGGTAGTGTGGCACTTAAAGACGAAGGACAACAAATAGACCTTACCTTTAAAACCCCTACCTCATCATTTAAAAACTTCCTTGGACTTGTACCGGAGGCTTATTCGGGCAACCTGAGTTCGGTTCAAACAGAAGGCGACTTTACTATTGACGGTAAGGTAAAAGGACTTAACGGCGAAAACAGCATCCCTACATTTAATGTAGCTATTGCTTCAAACAATGCTTCGTTTAAATACCCTGACCTTCCGAAATCAGTAGAAAATATTGTTATAGATACCAAAATCATAAACGAAACAGGTATACTTAACGATACTTATGTAAACCTTGACAAACTGTCTTTCAGGATAGATCAGGATATATTCAATGCTAAAGCAACTATTAGAAATATAATTGACAATGCTCTTGTAAATGCCGACCTGAACGGAACCATTAATCTGGCTAACGTAGGCAAGGCTTACCCTGTACAGTTAGACACTCCACTATCGGGAATACTAAAAGCAAACCTTTCTACTAAGTTCGACATGCAGTCGGTAGAGAAGAGTGAGTACGAAAAAATGCAGAATAACGGTAGCATGAGCCTTTCGGGCTTTACCTACTCGGGAGAGGGATTACCTAACCCAATAGATATTACCCAGGCAAGTATCCAGTTTAATCCTAGCAGAATTACCCTAAGCGAGTTCAAAGCTAAAACAGGAAAATCAGACATTGCCGTATCAGGTACGCTTGATAACTTCTACGGATTTATATTTAAGGACCAAACCCTTAAAGGTAACTTCGACATGAACTCTAACCAGTTAGTGGTTGCTGATTTCATGGCTCCGGAAATCGAAACTCCTGCCACTAAAACAGAAGGCGAAGCAAAAACAGAGGCTAAAGCTGCAACGGCATCATCATCTGAAGCGGTTAAAATACCTGCTTTCCTTGACTGTACCATTACTGCAAAAGCAAACACTGTAGTTTACGACAACCTGAACCTTAAAAACGTATCGGGTAAAATGGTTGTTAAAGATGAAGCTGTTGCACTGCAAAATATCAGCACTGATATATTTGGCGGCAAAATAGGGTTTAACGGTAATGTTTCTACCAAAGCTGCTACGCCAACATTTAAAATGGACCTTTCACTTAACGCTCTAGATATTACTCAGTCATTTACACAACTGGACATGCTTAAATCCATAGCACCTATAGCAAATGTTATAAGCGGTAAAATAAACTCAACCATAAACCTGTCAGGTAATCTGGATAGTAAGGAAATGACTCCTGACCTTAACAGTCTTACCGGAGACTTAGTGGGACAATTACTTAACACCAGCGTAAACAAGGAAAACTCAAAAATGCTTACAGCACTTGACAGTAACCTGAGCTTTATTGACATTGATAAGCTTAACATCAATAACCTGAAAACATACCTTAGTTTTGAAAATGGTAAGGTTAACATCAAACCTTTCAACATTAAGTATCAGGATATTAATGTACAAATAGGCGGGCAGCATGGTTTTGACCAGTCTATGAATTACAACATTGCCTTTAATGTTCCTGCAAAATATTTAGGCAGTGACGTAAATAAACTGATAAGCTCACTAAACGGCACCGATGCCAGTAAAATTATTATCCCGGTTAATGCTGTGGTGAGCGGCAGCTTTAACAACCCTAAAGTTAGCACTGATCTTAGTAAAGCAATAGGTAACCTTACCAAACAGCTTGTAGACCAGCAAAAAGACAAACTGAAACAACAGGGAGAAGACAAGGTTAAAAATGCTCTTAACGACCTGTTAGGCGGTAATAAGAAAGAAGAGGAAAAAACAGACACATCTGCAACCTCTAAAGAAAACACAACAAATACCCAAACGCAGCAAACTGCCGAGGATAAAGCTAAAGATGCCGGTAAAGAATTAATAAACGGTCTCTTTAAAAAGAAAGATAAGAAAGAAGAATAAATAAAAAAGTCCCGCCAATGGCGGGACTTTTTTTATAATGATAATATCATTATTATACAGTAATAATCACTTCAAAACCTTCGTTAGACCTTACGTTAAACACAGTACCGTCTTCAAATATAAGGTACTGCCCCTTCACCCCCATAAGCTTACCACTATAAGAAGGATTTTTGGTTAGGTTAAGACTGCTTATTTTGGCAGGGTATTGTAATACCGGATATTCCAGTGTATACAAATGCTCTGGAGTGGTATCAAAATACTCCTTCACTTCATCCGGCAGCAACTCTTTTATTTCATTCCTTTTACCAACCAAATCAATTGGCGGCACATGGTTAACCAACATTTTTTTCCAGTTTATCTTGTCGGAAAAATGATCTTTTAAAGCCACCTCGGTTATACCTGCCAAGTACCTGTTTGGCACTTCTACAATAGGAATAGCCTGTGATGCCCCCTGGTCTATCCAACGCGTAGGAATCTGCGATTTACGGGTAACCCCTACTTTCATATCGCTTGATGATGCCAGGTATACAATATGCGGTTGTAACTGTGCCTTTTGCTCAAATTCCAAATCCCTGTCGGCTATACCTAAATGAGCCGTACTCAGTTCCGGGCGCATAATCCAGTCACCTGCCTGCGGAATCTTGTAAAAACAGTCATAACAAAAGCCCATTCTGTAAATCTTTTTGTTCTTACCACAGTTAAGACACTTAAATCCCTGAAAATTAATCTCAAGATCTCTGCCCAATAACTGGTTCATATTCAAAAAGCTATTTTCAAACACCAGATAATACTTTATCGGGCTGCCCGCTTCTGTCTGCATTTTTGTTAGTACACCTTCGTATTGCATGGAAAATTTAGTATTTTTATGGCATAAAGATACTATAAAATATGGCTTTGGCGATTATCAATTCGGTTGCTTCGTGGATTTTGAAAAAAAGGATCCATCAGATAGAATTGTTTCTAAAATATCCTAACGAAGTACAGGAAGAATTGCTTCATAACCTTATCCGGTGGGCCGAAAACACCTCTTTCGGTAAGAAATATGATTTTTCATCCATAAGGAATTACAGCACTTTTGCCGAAAGGATACCTATTTCCACCTACGAGGATTTAGAACCACTTATTGAGCAAACCCGACGAGGAGAGCAAAATGTAATTTGGCCTACACAGATAAAATGGTTTGCTAAATCGAGCGGCACAACCAATGCCAAAAGCAAGTTTATACCTGTTAGTCCCGAAGCATTGGAGGATTGCCATTACAAAGCTGCAAAAGACCTATTATGCCTTTATCTAAACAACAATGAGGATGCGCAGCTGTTTACCGGAAAAAGCTTAAGACTGGGAGGCAGCAAACAGTTATATGAGGACAACAATACCTTTTTTGGTGACCTTTCGGCTATCCTAATTGAGAATATGCCTATGTGGGCGGAGTTTAGCAGTACCCCAAGTAATAAGGTTTCTCTTATGAGCGAATGGGAAAGCAAACTATCGGCCATTGTAAAGGAAACCACAAACGAAAATGTAACCAGTTTTGCCGGAGTCCCTTCATGGATGCTTGTTTTAATGAACAGGATACTGGAAGAAACAGGAAAAGGCAATCTGCACGAAATATGGCCTAATGTAGAAGTATACTTCCATGGTGGGGTGAGCTTTGAACCTTACCGCGACCAATACAAAAAGATACTGCCAAAAAGTGATTTTAAATACTACGAGATCTATAACGCCTCTGAAGGCTTTTTTGCTATACAGGACAGTAACGACAGTGACGAACTGTTATTAATGCTTGATTATGGCATTTTCTATGAATTTATCCCTATGGACAGCTTTGGGAAACCAAATCAAAAAGCAGTTCGACTTGCCGATGTAGAGCTGAATAGAAATTACGCCGTACTTATCACGACCAACTCGGGGTTATGGCGATATCTTATTGGCGATACCGTACGCTTCACTTCGCTTAACCCATACCGCATAAAGATAACCGGAAGAACCAAACACCACATTAATGTTTTTGGTGAAGAACTCATGGTAGAAAATACCGATAGGGCTATAGCCAAAGCCTGTAACATTACAGGTGCAGATGTGGTAGATTATACTGTTGCTCCTATTTTTATGGACGGTAAGGAAAAAGGCGCGCACGAATGGATTATTGAATTTGGCAAACATCCGGAAGATGTGGAAGCCTTCAGAAAATATCTTGATGAGGCATTACAGTCACTCAATTCTGATTATGAAGCCAAGCGCTACAACAACATGACTCTTAACCCTCTTGTTCTTAACGTTGCAAGACCTAAGCTGTTTTACGACTGGCTTAAAGCACAGGACAAACTGGGCGGACAACATAAAATACCACGACTTTCTAACGAGCGTGATTACCTTGAAAAACTAAAGTCTATGCAAATAGCCGATGTAAAAGCATAAATACAACTGTTAAATAATCAGCTATTTACACTGTAGTTTTTATATTTGTAAAAAAGCGAACACTATGAAAAAGATTTATGTACTGGCATTTGGCGCCTCGGTTTTACTATTAGCTTCCTGCGGCCCCAAACGACTGGGCTGCAACGGCAGAAAATGGTGTGATACCGAAAACATGCAAAAAACAGAAAAAACAACCACAGTAAAAAAAGATGTATAAATAAAAAGGCTGCCTATTGGCAGCCTTTTTATTTATATCAAGCAACATTATGATGCTGCCTTAAGTCTTTTTAATAAAGTCTTATTAAGATGATGCTCTACATATTCCTTATCAATATTAAGCTCTGTTTCATCAGAACCCGGAATTTCATACATCGCTTCATTTAGTATTGCTTCACAAAGTGAACGTAGTCCCCTTGCACCAAGCTTATACTCTAACGCTTTGTCTACAATATAATCAAGAGCCTCATTATTAATAGACAAATCAACATCATCCATTGCAAACAGCTTTTTGTATTGTTTTACAAGCGCATTTTTAGGCTCTGTAAGTATCGCTCTTAGTGTTTCCCTGTCTAGCGGATCCATGTGTGTTAGAACCGGAAGCCTACCTATAATCTCAGGGATAAGACCGAAGTCTTTCACATCTTTTGGGATGATATACTGTAACAGGTTGTCGTTATCAATCTCATCAGCATTACGCGATGTGCTGTAACCTACAGCCTGCCTGTTAAGCCTTTTGGATATAACACGGTCTATGCCGTCAAAAGCACCACCGGCAATAAACAGGATATCCTGAGTATTCACCTCTATAAACTTTTGGTCAGGGTGTTTTCTTCCTCCCTTAGGCGGAACATTCACCACAGTACCTTCAAGAAGTTTTAGTAAAGCCTGTTGTACACCCTCTCCCGATACATCTCGTGTAATAGAAGGATTATCACTCTTACGGGCAATTTTATCTATCTCATCAATAAACACAATACCTCTTTCTGCCTTTTTCACATCATAGTCGGCTGCCTGTAGTAAACGCGTAAGTATACTCTCTACGTCTTCACCTACATAACCGGCTTCTGTAAGTACAGTAGCATCTACAATGGTAAGCGGTACATTTAGCATCCTTGCAATGGTTTTAGCTACCAGGGTTTTACCTGTACCGGTTTGACCCACCATAAGGATGTTACTTTTTTCAATCTCTACCCCTTCATCATCCTGCTTTTGCATCAACCTTTTGTAGTGATTGTAAACCGCTACCGACAGTACCTTTTTGGTTTGGTCCTGCCCGATAACATACTGATCAAGGAAAGTCCTAATCTCTTTCGGCTTTTTAAGCTCAAGCTCAGCCGCAAGCGAAGACGATCCGCTTTGCTTAAGCTCTTCAAGCACTATACCATGAGCCTGCTCTATGCATCGGTCACAAATATGCGCATTAATACCTGCTATAAGCAAATTGGTTTCAGGCTTTTTCCTGCCACAAAAAGAACACTCTAAAATCTCTTTAGCCATATGTTTTACTCTATGTTTTAAAGGCCGGATTATGAGTCCGGCCAATTAAAACGCAAATATACTATTTATTTCTTATTTACTCTCTTATAAGTACTTCGTCAATCATACCATATTCCTTAGCCTCAGTTGCTTTCATCCAGTAATCTCTTTCACTGTCTTTGAATACTTTGTCGTAATCCTGCTTAGAGTGCTTAGATATAATACGGTATAACTCCTCTTTTAGTTTTAGCATTTCACGAAGATTGATCTCCATATCAGTAGCCACACCCTGTGCCCCACCTGATGGCTGGTGAATCATAACTCTTGAATGCGGTAATGCCGAACGCTTACCATCGGCCCCTGCACATAGAAGTACAGCACCCATAGAAGCCGCCATACCTGTACAAATAGTAGCTACATCAGGCCTAATGTACTGCATGGTGTCATACATACCTAAACCGGCATATACGCTACCACCCGGAGAGTTGATATAGATTTGGATATCTTTTGAAGCATCTGTACTTTCAAGGAATAATAACTGCGCCTGTACAATGTTTGCCACCTGGTCGTCTATACCTGTACCTAAAAAGATAATCCTGTCCATCATTAAACGTGAAAACACGTCAAGCTGAGCTACATTCATCTGGCGCTCTTCCATGATATAAGGAGTCATTCCCACCGGAGTAACTCGGTTAACTAATTTATCGTAATATAGATTGTTTATGCCATGATGTTTTGTGGCATATTTTCTAAATTCTTTGCCGTAATTCATAGTCCGTTTTTGATTTAAATTTAATTAAGTGTAAAAAAAAGCGTCAGGATAAAAATCCTGACGCTCAAATATACTCATTTTTTACGAGATTTACTCTCCGTACATTTCCTTAATGAACACCTCGTAAGTAACTTCTTTTTCTTTAGCTTTCACGTTCTCTTTAAACAGGTTAAGCATTTTTTCGCTCATTACCTGCTCAGATAACCTCTTAACTTCGTCTTTGTTAGAAAGTACTCTTGACACGATACCTTCTACATCTTCGTCTGTTGGATTCATCTGACCGAACTGTGCCATTTGCTTTTTAATAACCTCTGCAGTGTATGCTTTAAGATCATCAAAAGTTATCTGAAGGTTGTTTTCAGTAATGATTTTACCTTCAATTAACTGGTAACGTAAACCTTTTTCAGATTTGTTGTACTCTTCCTCAGCCTGCTCTGGAGATAGCGGATTTTCACCAGCTGTCTGTATCCATTTTTTAAGGAATTCTGCAGGAAGATCAAACTTAGTGTTCTCAATAAGGAACTCAGTTACATCGTTAAGGAATTTCTGATCTGCCTGAGTAGCAAACTGCTGCTCTGCATCTTCCTTAATTTTTTCTTTTAACTGCTCTACAGATGTTACAACACCTTCACCAAACAGCTTATCAAAAAGCTCCTGGTTAAGCTCTGCTTTCTCTGTAGTATTTATCTCTTCAATAGTGAAGTCAACATCAATTTCAAGATTGTGAACATCGTCGTGACCTACTTTAAGGTACTCCATAAGTTTATGGTCGTCATCAAACAGGTTTTTAGTAGAAACAGTAACTACATCACCCACTTTTTTACCGATGAATTTTTTCCCTGCTGTTTTAGTTTTGAAGATAGACGGAGTAATTGTTACATTATTATTGATACCTTTCTCTTCGTTAGTGAAAGTACCTTTAATATCATCTCCTTCTTCTGATTTCTCTTTAGAAACAAGTTTACCGTATTGTTTTTGTATACGCTCTACCTGCTCATCAAGCATTTTCTCGTCTGCTGTGATGTTGTATTTTACAAGTTTGTTTTTAGCTGCAAGGTCTACAGCAAACTCAGGCGCAAGACCAAGTTCAAACTCAAAAGCATAATCATCTGCATCCCAGTTAAAATCTTCAGTGATTTTTGGAAGCGGATTACCAAGAATATCCAGTTTCTCCTCAACAAGGTAATCGTTTAGTGAAGTCTGAAGTAATTTGTTTACCTCATCTACAAGAACGGCTTTACCATATTGTTTTTGTATAAGGCTCATTGGCACAGCACCTTTCCTGAACCCAGGAATACTGGCGTTTTTTCTGTAATCACCTAATACCTTATCTACGTTTGGTTTATAATCTTCTTTTGTAATGGCTACTGTTACAACAGCATTTAGCGCATCTACCTGCTCTCTTGTAATATTCATTATCTAAAATTGTTTAAACACCATAAAATTATGGGTTGCAAAAATATATTTTTTTTACAACCCACACAAGTTTTTAATTTATTGTATTTCAATACCCTTAAAAAGAATACTGATATTAATTACGTGATTCTTTTTCAGACAGTCCCACCACCAACGACTGACAGAAAGACAACAGCAGGCTAAACAGTAACGCATACCAAAAACCATCAACTGTAAAACCGGGAACCAGCTCATCACACAGTAAAATAATTATAGCGTTTATTACCAGCAAAAACAGCCCCAGGGTAAAAATTGTTGCCGGTAAAGTAAAAAGCACCAGTATAGGTTTTACAAATATATTTAAGAGTCCAAGTACCACAGCAACTAATAGCGCTGTCATCCAATTAGTAACATTTACACCCGGAAGCAGGTTTGCCAATATGAGTACAAAAACCGTGGTAAAGAAAATTTTTATAAGTGTTTTCATATAAAATCAATTTAATTGATACCCATAAAAATAAAAAAAGCATCGGGGAAATCCGATGCTTTTTAAGAAAATATTATCTCTTTTCTAATCTTTTAATTTGTAGGCAATACCGTAGCACCAGGATAATAACCCGGTACAATATTAGGCAGCTTAGCATTGTAATAGCTATTAATCACTTTAATGATTTCATTAGCTACCATTGCATAACCTCTCGCATTAGGATGAACACCATCTAGAGAGAAAACAGTTGTATTTAATGCCGAAGTACTAAAATAATCAGCAGTATAAATTTGCCCGTCCTCTACTCTTAAACCACTTACAAGCTGGTTAAGTATAGCATTCATATCGGCAACTGCCAGTCCTTTAGAAGCAGCAATAGCTTTAATAGTATTATTATAGCTTGTTGTAGCAACCTTAACCATTTCACCTTCAGCAGCTGTTAACACATGGCTATCCTGTAACGGATAAGTAACACCAAAACTGTTAAACGGTGCAGGAACTCCTGCAGGAGCCGTACCTATCACCCCTCTTGTTGTTAAAAGTACCAGGTCATCTTCGGTTGCCTGTCTTGCCTGTCCGTAAGTTTGCCCTAAAAAGTCGGCTATAGGAGCATACTGAGGAATAGTAGCAGCTACTGCTGTAATCTGAGCACTTAAATCAGTAAGACTTTCATCTTTTATCAACAACGGGTTTGCCGCACCTGCATCAAGGATATTTATTCTATCTCCAGCACCAAAATTAGTTAATATCTGATCCAGCACTCCATACAACTGCTGGTTAAGCTGAGTCATAGTAGCAGCACCAACCTGCGAATCACCCCCACCTAAAAGCTGAGTGGTTAACGGATTGTAAGGAACCGTAGTAAAGAAAGGTATCGAAGTAACATCCGGTATGGTTGCCACTACCCCTTTAGCTCCGCCGGAAGTAAGCATATCTGTAATTGCAGAATAAGTAGCTGCAAACACATTAGGATCTGTAATATCATTTCCTCCGTATGTTGACGGATCAAAGTTCCCCGTTTGATCTACACCTACACCTCCTGATGTTGCAAAAGAAAGCACATCGTTACTACCAATCCAGTTAGTAAAGAAGGTAGGGTTTTTAGTCATTGCATCACCCATTACTGTAGCAGTTGGTGATGTTGCATGACGTACAAAGTAAGGATTTGCCTGACCCGTAGCCACACCTGCAAGATTACCATAACCAGGTGCCAGTAAATGGAACGATTTTGCTCCTGGCACTCCCATATTATTATAAGCCATTGCCTGTTGGTTGGAAACCTCTATTGTTGGCGTACCGTTAATAGGCTCGGGACCTCCCGCACTGGCGTTAATTATAAGTCTTGTCGATGCAATTTGCATACCTCCAAGAGTAAGCCCTCCATAATTATTCACATCATCATCATAAGACGGTTGTGTAAACGCACCTCCGCCCACTACAGCAAATTGCTGAGAAAGCAAGTTAGGAAACGAGTACATTTGCCCCCCACGGGACACAGTACCATCCATATAACCTGCCGTTAATGAGTTACCTACTGCCACGTATGATGAAAAATCAGCATCACCAGCACTGTAACTCCCGTTTGTCACTTCATTATTAAATTCAGGCTCACAGGCAATAAGCCCGGCTGCAAGTAACGATAAGTATATAAATTTATTTTTCATGTCGTATTTTTTAGAAATTGTAACTTAAACCTACACCAGGAGAGAACACCACATTTTTGTACGTACCTCCAAAAGTAGTATTCTGACCATCTTCCTGATAGTAGTCATACGAGTTATTAACTTCTTTAAAGTGTAGGAATAGGAATGAGAAATCTACCCCTAACCTTTGGTTAATCTGGTAACTTAAACCACCCGTATACCCCATAGAATCATTTCTGGGTGTTTCCGGAGCAAAGAAACCATCCTGTACCGGGCTTTCGTCAAAGTACCAACCTGCACGGAAAGAGAACTTCTCGTTAGCTGTATACTGAGCACCTACCCTGTAAGTACTTGCATCTTTGTAATTTCTTGGATTAACCGATGTTGGCGCTGCATTATGGAAATCAACAATAAGTGATTTGTATACATTCCAGTAAGCCCTGTTATAATCAAAAGCTACAAGAAGTTTATCGTTAACCTTATATGAGAAACCTACCGTAAGTTCTGCAGGAAGCGGAAGATCGGCGTCAAAAGTAGTATTTGTTAATGTAGTGGAAAGGAACCCCGGAACATCATGGAAAGTTGCATCGCCATCGCGAGCCTCCATTGTAATTTCAGAACGGTAGTTCGCTCCAATAGTCAAGTTTTCTGTTGGTTTTAACATCATACCTGCTGTCCATCCCCATGCTGTAACACCACTGGCATCAATAGTAACATCAGTCCTGTTACCCTGCTCATCGGTTTGGCTTCGGCTAATGTTCCTGTTAAAGTTAACACTACCGGACACAAATATAGGACCACCGCCCACACTAAAATAGTCGTTTACTTTTAATGAGATAGACGGCTGGAAATAAATCGCCTCAAGGTCTATATTATTAACAAGATGAGAACCTTGCCAGTCCTGATCCCACTCTACGGCACTACCGTAAGGTGTATATACCGCTAAACCAACAGAAAGCCAGTCGGTAGCTCTGTACGAAACATAAGCACTAAATGGTGTACCGAAGTTTTCGGTTGAGTTGGTCCAGTTGTTTGCCTGATTTTGAAATTTGGTTCTCGCAAACAATCCGTTTGCTCCTACAGAGGCGTTAAAACGATTTTCAAGAAACGCCATACCCGACGGGTTAAAGAACAAAACCTCGGCACTGTTTACAACACCAACCCCGGTGTGTCCCATTGCCAACTGTTTTTGTCCCTGAAGACTAACCCTATACCCTCCTGCAAAAGCCGAAGCAGCCGTTAAGGCCGTTAGGGTTAAAGATAATAGTTTTCTCATGGTTAAATAAGTATTAGTTTTTTCATATTGTAAATAGCTTATATCAAATTTATGATTTTTTATGAAAAATACAACGATTGAGATAAAATTATTATGCATTCATAATAATTTATTTTTTAAAAAACCTTTATCTTTTTTAACAATCTACCGAAAAACGCAGTTATTTTTTAAAAAAATAACATATTATTAACCTTTTTAGAGTTTCAACAACCTCATTATAATAACTTTAACAGGCATACTATTAACAAAAACATAAAACACATTAATAAGCACTAAAAACGCAGTACCTTAACCCTATAAACCAAAACACCAATGTCACTTTTAAAAAAAATACTCATAGGATTAGCCGCATTGCTTATAATAGCAACAATTGCTAATTACGGATTAAGCTACTGGATATCAAGAAAGCTACCCAATATCATTCAATCAAACAAAGATATGCCTTATAATATAAGCTATACTGATTTAGACATATCTCTGTTAAAAGGAAACATTACAGTACTCAACGCTTCTTTATCCCCTAAAGACAGTACCGCACAATTAAAAAGCGGCGCTTATGGGCAGATTGAAAAAATACGTATTGAACATTTTAGTCTTTGGGCACTCTTAAAAAACAACAAGATAAGGGTTGACAATATCATTATTGACAAACCCGAAATTATACTATACCCCGAAGAAAACAAGTACAATGTAAAAGGAGATCTTGTAAAACCGTTTAAAAACACTGTTTTTACAGAAACGGTTGAAGTAAATAGAGGTAAATTTACCCTACTTGACACTACCGATAATACTAAACTTAAAGCATCTAATATAAATATGCTTTTCAGGAACATTAAAATAGACAGCACCACTATTGATGATAATGTACCGGTAAAATACTCGTCTTACAGCTTAAAATGCGACAGCTTGTTTTATCAGACAGGTAAACAATACAACATCACAACACAAGAGCTTAACATTAGCGACACTGCCATTACCGTAAACAATTTTAAGTTAACCCCCGAGCAGACCCGTATGGAATTTGCACAGTCTATCCCAAAGGAAAAAGACCAATACCGCATTGAGGTAAATAAAATACACATCCCTGATTTACTTTGGGGTTTTGTTAACGACACCTTATATGTACGCACGCCCCTTGTAGATTTAACTAAAGTGAACGCAGTTATATACAGACCAAAAATGGCTCCCGATGATTTATCGGTTAAAAAACTGTACAGTCAGATGCTGCGCGAAATAAAATTTGACCTTAAAACCGATACAATAAAACTAAACGACTCATATGTGGAATACCAAGAACAGCAAAGCTATGATAAGCCCGCTGCCAAAGTAATGTTCTCAAACTTTAATGCCACAATAAAAAGCATATACAGCCCAATTAATAAAACCGAAACTCCGCAAACCACTCTCGACGTTAATTGTCTTTTCATGAAATCGTCCCCGTTAAGTGTACACTGGACTTTTGACATTACCGATGAAACCGATGCATTTACCATACAAGGAAAGCTACAAAATGTAAAAAGCAGTGCAATTGACCCGGTAGCCAAGCCTTTAATGAATATTACCACAACGGGCGACATACAAGAAATTTACTTTACATTTAACGGAAACCGTAATAGTTCAAACGGAGATTTTGCTATTAGATATGATGACCTCAAAGTAAAACTCTACAAAAAAGACGGCAAGGACAAAAACAAACTCATGTCGGCCGTAGGAAACCTATTAGTTAAAAACGACAGTGAAGGCAACCTGAAAGAAACAGAGGTAAGCGTAGAAAGACTTAAAGACAAATCGGTATTTAATTTCCTATGGCGCTTTCTATATGAAGGACTCAAAAAAACACTCCTCCCCAAAATCATTAGCGGAGGTGATTAAAACAAAAGAGGACTGTAAAAACAGTCCTCTTTTGTTTTGTTATGCAGCAAGAAACTCCAGCGTCTCTGCCACAAAATCCTTCGGATTTTCGGCGTGAAGCCAGTGCCCTGCATTTTTAATATCTTTTACAATTGCTTTAGGAAAATGATTATGAATCATTTCAAAATCCTCATCCTTAATATAATTGGATTTATCCCCCCTTAAAAACAACACAGGTCCGTCATACACACTACCCTCAGGTAATGCTGCACCTATATTTTCAATCTTATCGGTAAGCACCTTTAGGTTAAACCTAAAATCCAGCTGTCCGGGTTCTTTCCAGTATAAATTTTTCATAAGGAACTGACGGGTGCCAAAATCGTCAATATACTTTTTAAGAATTTCCTCTACATCACTCCTCCCTGGTTTCAACGAGAAATCTACCGCATTTAAACCTGCAAGTATATCCTGATGGTGTGGCCTGTAATATTTTGGCCCTATATCGGCAATCACCAGTCTGTCCAGTATTTCAGGATGCGCCATAGCAAAAAACATACTGGCCTTACCTCCCATTGAGTGACCAATAACATCTATTTTCTCTAACTTATAATACAGGCAGTAATCATAAATATCCTGAACCATAGCACTGTAATCAAACTCTTCCGAATGAAAACTCTTACCGTGATTTCTCATATCTATGGCATGCACCTGATATCCTTTTTCAGCATATTGACCACCAAGGGTTTTCCAGTTGTCAGACATACCTAAAAAACCGTGTATTATAAGCAATGGCTTACCTTCTCCTTCTACTCTGGAATGCAACATAGTTATTTTAGTTTTTGAAGATACATATTCACAACATTTTCCAGCCCAAGGTAAAGCGACTCTGCTATAAGCGCATGTCCTATAGATACCTCAAGAAGCCCCGGAATGTTTTCTTTAAAAAACTTAATATTATCTAAACTCAGGTCATGACCTGCATTTATACCTAAACCTAATTCATTAGCAAGCTTTGCTGAAGACACATAAGGATCAATTCCGGCTGTATTACCTAAACCATACTCATGAGCAAAAGCCTCAGTATACAATTCAATCCTATCGGCATCGGTTTCTTTTGCTCCTTCAATCATTCCTAAAACAGGGTCTACAAATATAGAAGTGCGTATACCATTACTTTTAAACTCGGCGATAACATCCTGTAAAAACGATTTATGTTTTACGGTATCCCATCCAGCGTTAGATGTTATAGCATCATCGGCGTCAGGAACAAGAGTAACCTGTGTAGGCTTTACCTCAAGCACAAGGTCGATAAACTTCTTTACCGGATTACCTTCTATGTTATACTCGGTATGCACAACAGGTACTAAATCCCTGGCATCCTGATAACGGATATGTCTTTCATCCGGCCTTGGATGTATGGTAACACCCTGCGCTCCAAATTTCTGAACATCGGCTGCAACTTTAAGCAAATCGGGAACATTACCTCCTCTGGAGTTTCTTAACGTTGCTATTTTATTTATATTTACACTAAGTTTTGTCATTACACGGTTGTTTAACTCAAATTTTACACAAAAATACAAAGTAAAATTAAGGTAGGATATTCTATTTTTTGATTATTTTGCAGTAATAACTCATACTCCCCAACATGATTGATATTAACGACTTTATCAACAACCAAATCAAACCGCTAAATATAACCGAATCCATAGCTGATGCTCAGGATCTTTTTGCCGAATACACCTTTTCCCATTTTCCGGTAACAGAAAATGATATATATATAGGTTGTGCCAGTGCCGAGGATACCGAACTTATGGATATCGAAAAAACGCTTGAGGATATGCGCTATACCCTTGAAAGGTTTTTTGTGCGCGACACCACCATATGGCTGGACGTGTTGGAAATATTTGCCAAAAACGAAACCAATGTGGTTCCTATTCTGGATAAAGACAATAATTATTTAGGATACTATGAGATTACCGATATTATTCAGTTTTTCCACCAAACCCCTTTCCTTAAGGAAGACGGAGGTATACTGGTAGTGCAAAAAGGCATTGCAGATTACAGCATGAGTGAGGTAGCTCAAATTGTAGAAAGCAATAACGGCAGGTTACTGGGGCTTTTCATATCTGAAGCCAACCTTGAAAAGGTACAGATAACCCTAAAAATAAGTCTTGGGGGATTAAGTGAAATCATCCAGACTTTCAGAAGATACAATTACGAAATCATATCAGAGCACCAGGAGGATGCCTACATCAATACATTAAAAGACCGTTCTGACTATTTAGACAAATACCTGAACATATAATAAGCGTGAGGAACATGAGGATAGCAGTATACGGACAGTATTATAAAGACAATACCGAAGACATTATTGAAAAAATGTTTGCGGTTTTTGAAGGCCATACCACCGAAGTTATTTTTGAAGCCAAATTTTACAATGCCATAAAAGAGAAAGGACTCCTTAAAGAGGTGTATGCTACTTTTAGCAACCACGAGGAGCTGGACCGCAGATTCGACATGCTTATCAGTATTGGCGGCGACGGTACAATGTTAAGGTCGGCTACTTATGTGCGCGACAAAAATATACCCGTATTAGGTATTAATGCCGGGCGCCTTGGTTTTTTGGCAACTGTACAGCAGGATGAAATTGAAACCCTGCTGCCTCTTATTTTTGAAAACAAATACAAAATATCTCCACGCACGCTTTTATCCCTTGACTATGAAGGCATGGAAAAGGAAGACGGACTGGATTTTGCACTTAACGAAATTACCGTAAGCCGTAAAGACACTACTTCTATGATTACCGTAGAGGTAAAACTAAACGGAGACTACCTTAATTCCTATTGGGCAGACGGGCTTATTATATCTACCCCTACCGGATCTACCGGTTATTCACTAAGTTGTGGCGGGCCGTTACTGATACCCGAAGTAAACAGTCTTGTTATTACTCCTATCGCTCCACATAACCTTAATGCAAGGCCACTGGTAATTCCGGATGATACAGAACTGGAACTTAAAGTAAGCGGCAGGGAACCACAGCACCTTATCTCACTTGACTCAAGAATACTTACAGTAGATACCGAAACCTCCTTTTTTATTAAAAAGACAGGTTTTAAAATCAACATGGTAGAGTTCCCAGATGAGAAATTCATAAAAACGCTACGCAAAAAACTGCTGTGGGGTGAGGATAAAAGAAACTAATACCAACTTTTTTACCTATACCACATACTACACCACATCTTCTTTCGTTTTTTAGTCTGAACCGTGATTGCAAATTTTCAATTTATAGACGTAAAAAGTCTAAACAGAGGCGAAATAGAAATCTATATTGTTATATTTGCACCTATTTTGATGTAATGAGTAGAGTTTTAGTAGTTTTATTTTTAATTATTGCTTCATTTAATGCCGAAGCCCAGATCAATGAAGTGGGTATTTTTGTGGGCGGAAGCAACTATATAGGTGATGTGGGACCTACAGATTATATAGCCCCTAAAGATCTTGCTTTAGGATTCCTGTATAAGTACAACCGTAGTCCGCGCCACTCCTATAGAGCTTCCTTTACATATGCAAAAATATCTGCTAACGATGCTGATTCAGACATGAGTGCCAGAAAACAAAGAGGCTATTCATTTGATAATACTGTAAAAGAATTATCTTTAGGCCTTGAATTCAATTTTTTTGACTTCAATCTGCACGAAACTGATTTTCAGCTAACCCCTTATGTATATGGGGGACTGAGCTATTTTTGGTATGACGAGCAGTATATTAATAACGGACGAACTTACGATAACGGTAACAGCAGCGCGCTGGCAATACCAATGACCGTAGGTATAAAAACTAATGTTTTACCAAACTTTGTAATAGGATTTGAAGTGGGTGCCAGATATACTTTTAGCGACAACTTAGACGGAAGTTATCCTGAAGACGATACCTACCAAAACCTTCGCTTTGGTAACTTAGAAAGCGACGACTGGTATGTATTTACCGGATTTACACTTACCTACACCTTTGGTGAAAAACCTTGCTACTGCCCTAACTAAAATCATGGACAAATCAACTACCATAAATACTGAAAATATACCTAACCACATCGCCATTATTATGGACGGTAACGGCCGTTGGGCTAAAAAACGCGGATTACTTCGCGCATTAGGCCATGAAAGCGGATCGAAATCGGTAAAGGATGTGGTGGAGAACTGTAAGAATATTGGTGTAAAATACCTAACCCTTTATGCCTTCTCTACAGAAAACTGGAACAGGCCAAGGCTTGAAGTGGAAGCTTTAATGAAACTACTTATCCGTTCATTAAAAAAAGAACTTCCTGTACTTCAAAAAAACAACATCAAGCTAAGTACAATTGGCAATACCGACAAACTTCCTGAAAAAGCAAGAAAACAACTTTTAGAGGTTATAGATGAAACTAAGGATAACAGCAAAATGCTGGTAACCCTTGCTTTAAGCTATGGCTCAAGGGAAGAGATAGTATCGGCAGTTAAAAAGATTAGTGAACAAGTAAAAACAAACGCGATAGCGGTAACAGATATAAATGAAGAGATAATTACTCAAAACCTTTACACACACAACCTACCGGATGTAGACCTGCTTATAAGAACAAGCGGCGAACAGCGAATAAGCAATTTCCTGCTATGGCAGTGTGCGTATGCAGAATTTTATTTTACCGACGTATTATGGCCGGACTTTACAGAAGAAGACCTGCACGAAGCAATTATCAGTTACCAAAAAAGAGAACGTAGATTTGGAAAAACCAGTGAACAAGTTAAATAAAACCCAGATGTTTTATAAGCGCATTAAATTATTTTCAGCCATATTTCTATGCTTAGCCTCATTTACAGCTAAAGCACAGGACAGGATTGAACCGGGACAGTATGTAATTGCCGATATAAAAGTTAATGGTGACATTACTTACAATGAACAAACTGTTGTAACATTTACCCGCTTAGAGAAAGGTCAGCGTATTAACGTACCCGGAGAAGAAATAAGTAATGCCATTAGAAAACTGGCCAGCCTTAAACTATTTGAAGATATCAACTTTTATGCTTCTAAAGTTGTAGGCGACAGTATTTATCTTGAACTGGATGTAACCGAACTTCCTAAGCTTAGTGAGGTTAAAATGCAGGGACTTAAGAAAAGTAAGATTGAAGGACTTATTAAGGATACCGAACTTACTAAAGGAAAAATAGTTAACGAGAACCTTGTTACTACCACTAAAAACTATATTGAAAATAAATATAAAAAAGACGGTTACTACAATACTAAAGTAGCTATTAACGTAATACCGGACAGTAGTAATACTGTAAAAATGGTAGTTAATATAGACCGTGGTAAGAAAGTAAAAGTATCCTCAATTAAGTTTGACGGTAACACCATGCTTTCAGACGGCAAGCTTAGAGGTGCCATGAAGAATACTAAGAAAAAAAGCTTCATGAACCCGTTACGTATATTTAAATCATCAAAATACATTAAAGAAAAGTATAAGGAAGATTTAGGAAGCATTGTAGACAAATACAAAGAAAAAGGTTACCGTGATGCTCGTGTAATTGAAGACACTGTTGCTTATAATAAAGACAAAAATACTGTTGATATAAGCATACAGATTGAAGAAGGACGCAAGTATTACTTTGGTGATATTAAATTTTTAGGTAATACCGTTTATCCAAACAATTTATTAAGTCAGGTTCTTGGCATTAAAAAAGGTGATACCTATAACGGTATACTTCTACAGGAAAGGATTGCCAACCCAAACAAACCGGATGGCGAAGACCTTACCAATCTGTACCAAAATAACGGTTATCTTTTCTCTAACATCAATGCAGTAGAAGTACGCACAGCAAACGACACCATTGACTTTGAAATCCGTATCGTTGAAGGACCTATCGCTTACCTTAACAATGTAACCGTTGCAGGTAACGATAAAACAAACGACCACGTAATATACCGAGAGCTTTTAACAAGACCGGGGCAAAAATGGAATAAGGAAGACGTTATTAATACTGTAAGACAGCTTGGCGCTTTAGGTTTCTTTGATGCTGAGACTATTCGCCCTGACGTTAAAAATGCCGATCCTTCTACCGGTACTGTAGATGTTGAGTGGAATGTAACCGAAAGAGGTTCAAGTCAAATTGAGCTACAGGGAGGTTATGGTGGCGGTGGTTTCATCGGTACACTTGGACTTTCGTTCAACAACTTCTCTATGCGTAACATTTTTAATAAGGAAGCATACAAACCTATCCCTATGGGTGATGGTCAAAAACTGTCATTACGTTTACAGGGTAGTACTTATTTCCAAACGTACAGCCTTTCGTTTACAGAACCATGGTTTGGAGGTAAAAAACCGATACAGCTTTTCAGCTCGTTATCGCATAGTAAACAGTTCCTGTACAACTTCCAATCAAGAGACGTTGACAGAAGCCAGAGCTTTACTATTAGCTCTATCACATTAGGTATGTCAAAAAGGTTAAGTGGTATTTATGATAACCTGAGAATCTCTCACTCGCTTACATTCCAGTACTATAACCTTAGCAACTACAACACCGGATTATTTACATTTGGTAACGGTAGTTCACGTAACCTTGCGTATACTCTTGAAGTTACCAGAGATAACAGAGGGTCACTTATCTACCCGATGTCAGGTTCATTATTCAGCGTAAGTGCAAAAATGACGTTACCATACTCATTATTTAATGGCATTGACTACGCAGACCTTGAAAACCAGGCAGCCTATAAAGCAACTAACAGTAGCGGACAGTACCTTAACGAAGACGGACAGGTAGTATACGATTATCAGGATGCAGCAGTAGATCAGGGTAAAGTAGACCAGCAGAAGTTTAATTGGCTGGAATATTACAAAATTAAGCTGAAAGCTGATTGGTATACAAAAATTTATGATAAATTAGTACTTCGAACACTTGGTGAATTTGGGTTCCTAGGTTCATATAATTCAGACAGAGGGCTTGTTCCTTTTGAAAGATTCTTTGTGGGTGGTGACGGTTTAGCAAACTATTCTTTAGACGGTCGTGAGGTTATACAATTAAGGGGTTACCCTAACCAGGCATTATCTTCTATAAACGGAGGTACTGTGTATAATAAATTCTCATTAGAGTTACGTTATCCTATCACACTTAAACCACAGGCATCTATATATGTATTAAGCTTCCTTGAGGCCGGTAATTCTTACGATTCATTCAGGAGTTACGACCCGTTTGTCCTTAAGCGTTCAGCAGGTTTCGGTCTAAGGGTATTTATGCCGGCATTCGGTTTATTAGGTATAGACTTCGCGAACGGATTCGATCCACTTCCGGGCTATACTCAAAAGAATGGTTGGGAAACACACTTTATCATCGGCCAGCAGTTTTAAAAAAATGGCATGATATTTTCTAATAAGAAGTAAACTATGAAAAAACATTTGTTAATATTACTGACCTTATTCTCTGTTTTTGTTGCAACAGCACAGTCTCGCGGACTTAAAATCGCCTATATAGACATGGACTATATACTGGAAAAAGTACCCGACTATGCCGAAGCTAAAAACCAACTTGAGCTTAAAGCTCAAAAATGGAAGCAGGAACTGGAACAGAAAAGAAATGATATTAATAAATTAAAAGAAAGCCTTGAAACAGAAAAACCTCTTTTAACCAAAGAGCTTATTGAGGAAAGAGAAGAAGAAATTAAGTTTCTTGAAAACGACCTAATAGAATATCAGCAAAAACGATTTGGCCCTAATGGTGATCTTATCACACAAAAGGCAGTATTGGTAAAACCGGTACAGGATCAGGTATTCAATATAGTTCAGGATTTAGCCGAGTCAAGAAACTACGACTTTATATTTGACAAGTCTTCAGATATGACTATGCTTTTCTCTGCCAAGAGGCACGACATAAGTGACTTCGTTATAAGGAGAATAACAAGAGCTGCTAAAAGAGAAAAACTAAGCGGTAAAGAACTTAAGCAACTGGAAGAAATGGAAAAACAGGAAGAGCTTGAAGCCGATCCTGAATACCAGGACAGACAGAAAAAAATTGAAGACCGAAAAGCTGAAAGAGAAAGACTGATTGAAGAAAGAAGAAAAGCTCAGGAAGAAAAAAGAAGACAATACGAAGAAAGAAGAGAGCAGCTGAAGAAAGAAAGGGAAGCTAAAAGAAACGGAGTAAAAACAGATAGCGACACTACAGAGGGTGGTGACGGAGAAAACACTTCTGAAAGACCTGCATCTACCAGTAGAGAAGACGCTGTTAAAGCTGCAAGAGAAGAAAGGGAGAGAAAGCTTGAAGAAAGAAAAAGACAAATTGAAGAACGCAAACAACAAATATTAGAACAAAGAGAAGCTGCAAAAAAAGCCCGTGAAGAGCAACGTAATAAAAATACGGAGCCACAAGAGGAGGAAGAAAATAATAACACAACTCCGCAGGAGGAAAATAACCAAGGATAAAAAACTTAAAACAAAAATTAAAAACTTAAATGATGAAACAATTAAAATCTTTATTAATCGCTGCTGTACTACTATTAGGACTTAGCCAAACTGCAACCGCACAGTCTAAAGTAGCACATATTGATGTATCAGAACTAATGAGCCAAATGCCGGAGATGAAAGCAGCTAATTCACAATTAGAACAATTAAGCAAATCATACGATACAGAATACAGAACAATGGTACAGGAATTTCAGGCTAAAATCAAAAAATATGATGCCGAAGCCGCTACTGCAGGAGATGCTCTAAACGAGACTCGCGCTAAAGAAGTTCAGGATCTTCAACAAAGAATCCAACAGTACCAACAAAATGCTACAAAAGAGCTACAGGACAAACAAGAAGCTATCTACAAACCAATTCTTGAAAAATCAAGAAACGCTATCCAAAAAGTAGCAAGAGCTAAAGGTTACCTTTATGTACTTGATGCTTCTACAGGAAGTGGTGTTATTCTTGCTGACGGTCCAGACCTTATGGCTGACGTAAAAAAAGAATTAGGTTTCTAATAAAAACATCATTTCTATACTTTAAAAAAACGGCTCAAAAATTTGAGCCGTTTTTTTATATTTGTTAAATGAATAAAAGCACAAACCCTATAGGCTTATTCGACTCTGGTGTGGGAGGCACTTCCATATGGAGAGAAATTCATAATATACTCCCAAACGAAAACACCATATATCTGGCCGACAGTAAAAATGCTCCCTACGGACAGAAAAGCAAGGAAGAGATTATAGAGCTTAGCATTAAAAACACAGAGTTTCTTCTCAATCAAAACTGTAAAATGATTGTTGTTGCCTGCAATACAGCAACGACAAATGCTATAAAAGAATTACGTACAAAATTCGATATACCTTTTATAGGTATAGAACCCGCAATTAAACCTGCTGCCAATTCTACACAAACTCAAACCATAGGTATATTAGCCACACAGGGAACACTTAACAGCGAATTATTCCACAAAGCAGTACTTGACTACAAAGACATAAAAATCGTAGAACAGGTAGGACATGGACTTGTAAAACTAATTGAAGAAGGCTCACTGGAGTCTGCCGAGATGAAAAAACTCTTACAGGACTATCTAACCCCTATGATAAAAGCCAATATAGACTACCTCGTGCTAGGATGCAGCCACTACCCTTACCTTATACCTCAAATTAAAGAAATACTCCCTGAGACCGTTAAAATAATCGATTCAGGACTGGCAGTAGCACGACAAACAAAAAATGTCTTGGTTACCCAAGACATCCTTAATAATTCGTTACAAAAAGGAAATACCCTTTTCTATACAAACAGCACTCCTAAAGTGCTAAGTTCTATTTTAGAGAACAAATATGAAGTAGAAGAAAGAGACTTTTAATTTCGTCTATTTGTTATCATCATTATCTTCCTTAAACCAAGAAGAGTACATTACATAATTATTAGATATTCTACCAGTCTCCCCTGCAAAATCAGAGGCATTAATATCCTTCACCTTTCTGGCAGGAATACCCGCATATATAGCACCTGATTCTACAACTGTATTTTGTGTCACTACAGATCCGGCTGCAACTATAGAGTTACTCTCTATAACACAATTATCCATAACAATAGCACCCATCCCTATCAGTACATTATCCTGCACTTTACATCCGTGAACGATAGCATTATGCCCTATAGAAACATTATTACCTATCTCTGTGGGATGTTTTTCATAGGTGCAGTGAATTACTGCCCCGTCCTGTATGTTTACCTTATCACCTACTTTAATATAGTTCACATCACCCCTTACCACAGCATTAAACCATACACTACATTCTTTACCAAAAGAAACATCTCCCACTATGATAGCGTTTTCAGCTACAAAACAATCTTCAGGTATTTGTGGATACTTACCCCTTACTTCTTTAATTATCATACTTCAGAATAAAAAAAAGTCCCGATAAAATCGGGACAGAATTAATAATGCTTTATAATTAGTTTACGGCCGGACAATTACAGTCGTAAGGTCTATCCTGACAGAATAAGTTAATACCTATTGTGATTTGGTGGAAACCACTATTATCAAACTTAACATCACCTGTTAGGTACGAATAAGTGTAAGCAAACATAAACTGCTTGTAGTTAACACCAATTATAGGAGTAAAATATTGTAAGTTTTGATCTTTAGCGCCATTACCGTCAATATATTGAGCTCCGTCTAAATACCTTCTGTATGATAATCCTCCCCAAAGTCTTCCAAAATCAAGCTCTTTATACACTTTAAGGTTAACATCCATTGACTTCTCTTTAGTCTCATCAACAGCTTGGAACATTATAGAAGGCTCCCACTGTAAACGATCTGGATCACCAAATACATAACCTGCACTTACTAAATATTTTCTAAGATTATCACTTTCTACATCTGTATAAATATCCCTTTTACTTGCTATTACATTTTTAGCTGTAAAATGCGCATAAAAATCAAGATAATGATAAGATGCACCAATATCAATATTGAAATAAGAATCTTTCTGTTTCATACCACCATCAATAATCGGATCGAAATCAGGTTCAAATTCTGTCTCATCCAAACGACTTTGAACAAGGCCTGCACTCATACCGAATGATAATTGATTCAAATCATAATCACTTCTTGAAAAACGAATATGGTGAGCATAGGTAAGCTTAGCTCCTGTTTGAGAATGGTAACCGTTTTTATCATTAAAACCAATAATACCTATACCTGATTGCTCCCCTATTCTTCCGTTAAAACTTAATGTTTGTAACTGAGGAGCATCATCTTGTCCAAACCATTGCTGACGCGCAGTCAACCTGATTTTAGCACAGTTTGCTGCGCCGGCCATAGATGGGTGTATTAGGTAATAGTTATCTGACAAATAATCTGAGTAAACCGCAATCCCTTCTTGCGAAAAAGACAGCTGAGTTAGTAATAATCCAAAAAATAGATAAATCTTTTTAAAATTCATGTCGACCTTATCGTTTAATGAGAAATGCGCTTTAGCTTATTGGTGTTTATTAATGTATAACGGTCCTATGGCTAAAATTATTATCAATATTTTTCCATAGCGGTCAAATATATAAATTTTTGCGTTAGGTTGGTAATTTAACCTAATAATATTATATAAAATGCTGCCATTCCTGACAGCATTTTATATATTAACTTGGTTTTCTGCTATCTCTTCAGTGAGAAGTGAGCTTTAAACTCTTTCTCTACAGGTTCTCCGTTTACCAGTTCACGGTAGGTTACACT
>NZ_JAZGZU010000010.1:0-133195 GCF_036347315.1 Flavobacterium sp. C4GT6 | reverse complement strand
TCCAACCGTCCGGGTGGACAGGGAGGCAATGATATCTGGAAAGTGGAAGTAAAAGGCAATAACACTTACGGAGAGCCGCAAAACCTTGGGGATAAGGTAAACACCCCTGGTAATGATAACTTCCCATACATCACTACCGAAGGTAAACTTTACTACTCCTCAGACGGACGTAAAGGCTTTGGTGCACTGGATATCTTTGTTATCGACCTTGCCAAAGGAACAGAAGCTAAGAACGTTGGCCTGCCTGTAAACTCAGGACAGGATGACTTTGCTTTCAGTTTTAATGACAACAAGCAGATTGGATTCTTCTCCAGTAACAGGAGCGGAGTTGACCAGTTGTACAGCGCTACCCCAATTTGTGGAGTTGAGGCTATTGTAATGGTAAGAGATGCCAATACAGGCAAACCACTGTCCGGTGCTAAGGTAGCCATCCTAGATGAGCGTAACAATGTAATTGAGACCAGAACGGCCGATGCAAACGGTAAGGTAACCTACAGTGTAGACTGTGACAGAGCCTATACCATACAGGCAAGCATGCCAAAATACGAACAGAATACTTTCCCGATTGCCAAGACCCATGGCGGAGAGGTTACAGTAAATGCTAACCTTAGACCGATCGTAGAAATCGTAAAAGAAGTAGAAGTTGTACTTAACGACATCTTCTTTGAGTTTGATAAGAGCAACATCACTAAAGAGGCTGCTTTTGAATTGGATAAGTTAGTTGAGGCTATGAACAACAACCCTGAAATGGTAATCATGGTTAAGGCCCACACGGATAACCGTGGTAGTGCACAATACAACATGAACCTTTCTAACAAAAGGGCTAAGGCTACAGTTCAGTATGTCATCTCAAAAGGTATTGCTAAAGAGCGTATCTCCGGACAGGGATATGGTGAGAGCGAGCCTAAGGTTGACTGTAAAGAAAACTGCACCGAAGAGCAACACGCTCAAAACAGACGATCTGAGTTTATTATCGTGAAGAAATAATACGGACTTAACAAACCACCTATAATGTTTAAAGCGGTCATTTATTGACCGCTTTTTTTATTACCCCTATGCAGTATAATTCGTAAATTAGTACAAATAAATCAAACGATTATGCTTACAGGTAACCAAGCCAGAAAAGTAGCCATTGTAGGCTATAACAGAATCCCATTTGCAAAGCAAAACACAGCTTATGTAAATGCCGGAAATAAAGATATGATGATAGCAGCCTTAAACGGGCTTATTAAAAAATATAGTCTATCCGGTAAATTACTTGGCGAAGTGGCTGGCGGGGCAGTTATTAAACACAGTTGGGAAATCAACCTAATGCGACAATGTGTACTATCTACTTCACTTGATCCCAAAACCCCTGCATGCGATATTGAGCAAGCCTGTAATACAGGTATTGAATCGGCTGTGTATATAGCAAACAAAATAGCTTTGGGTCAGTTGGAATGTGGTATAGCAGGCGGCGTTGATTCTACCAGCAATGTACCATTAGTACTAAATGAACATATCAGGAATATTCTTTTATCTGTGAGGCGAAGTAAATCTTCTTTCGACAGAATAAAAAAACTCTTTGGTATAAAACTTAAGGACTTCACTCCTATCGCCCCAATGAATATAGAACCCGGTACAGGTCTTTCAATGGGTGGACATACTGAATATACTGCTAAGTACTATAAAATATCGCGTGAGGAACAGGATGCCTTTTCATTATCCAGTCATCAAAAAATGGCTGCCGCTGTCGATAGGGGATTTTTTGACGATATGATAACTCCTTATAATGGACTCACTATAGACAATAATTTACGAAGGGATACCTCTTTAGAAAAACTGGCTAAACTTCGCCCAGCTTTTGATAAAGAAAACGGTAGTCTTACTGCAGGGAACTCTTCTCCCCTAACTGATGGTGCTTCCTGTATTTTATTGGCAAGTGAAGAATGGGCAAAACAACATAACCTACCTGTATTGGCTTATATAACACATGCTGAAATTGCAGCTATTGAGTATGTAGAAAACAAACAAAACCTACTACTCTCCTCTATTTATGCCGCACCAAGAATACTACAAAAAGCAGGAATGAAACTACAGGACTTTGATTTTTATGAAATACATGAGGCTTTTGCAGCACAGGTACTGGCTACCCTAAAGATTTGGAAAAGTCCGGAGTTTACAAAAGAGTTTGGACTGGATGAAAATTTGGGAGCCATAGACAGAAGTAAACTCAATGTAAACGGAAGCAGCCTGGCAGCTGGACATCCGTTTGCAGCAACAGGAGGTCGTATACTGGCAACTATGGCAAAACTATTACATGAAAAAGGATCGGGTAAAGGATTCATATCTGTGTGTGCTGCGGGCGGACAGGGAATGACCGTTATACTGGAAAAATAAAACCGGCATAAAGCCGGTTCCTTTTTTTAATTGTTTTCCACGTAATCCTGTAAAGTCCCCAAAAAATGAGTCCACCCGCCATTGAAAGAATCTCTTGTAAAATTCTCGTGAGCAGGAAATGTTTCCAATCCTCTATGGGTTAATATCAGTTTGGTACTATCGCCTTCCGGTAAAAGTTCCCATGTTACGTATGACATACCTTCCCTTCCTTCGTACTTCCAGCTATAGGTAATCTTTTTACCTTCCTCCATTTCTGTAACCTCACAAAGGTGTACATAAACCTCTTTATCATCACATGAAGCAGAAAACTGAAATTTAAAACCAACCCTAGCTTCAAAAGCCTCTAGGTTAAAATACCATTGTCTCATTTTTTCAACATTGGTAATGGCACTCCATACCCTTTCGGCAGTAGCGTTATATGTACGCTCCATTACCAATGGTTTAGTTGTTGTTTCCATAATTAATAATTTATTTAGTTTGTTCATCTTGAAGGAAGCTACCTAAAGCATCCAGTTTTTCATTCCAAAACTCCCTGTAACGGTTAGTCCACTCGGCTACTTCCTTAAGCTTTTTTAGTTCGGCTCGGCAATAACGCTCCCTACCCTGCTGCTTAATCACTATCAGTCCACATTCGGTAAGTATTTTTATATGCTTTGATATGGCAGGACGGCTAATCTCAAAATTATCGGCAACAGCATTAAGGTTAAGCTCATTTTGGGCTAAAAGATTAATAATTTCTCTTCTGGTAGGATCGGCAATAGCCTGAAAAACATCTCTTCTCATCTATATTGTATTCTCTTCTTTATTCAGTAATTATTTTTTCTTAAATCGATAATCAAAAGCGCCTTTACGCAAATGAATGCCATATTCCATCCATGCTTTAAAACAGGCAAGGAAATTAGCCCATCCTTCAGTATTTTCCTTGAGCCACTTTATAACGGGCTCAGTATTTTCCATACTCTTTTCGGTAACAGTTACTACCGTAAACCCATGTTTATAAGGCTTTAAGTTCCTCTCTACAAGCTGTGTATTTTCACCATTTTCCCAATAGTAAGAGATATATTCGTTATTAATAATCTTACCTACTTTCACAGATACATTCATTTCAATTTCAGGAAAGTTCCAAGTAAGGTTTTTTCCATCCTCCATCCTTCCTGAACTCTTCGATATAAAATAATTAATCATCTGTTCAGGATTAACTATCTTTTCAAACACCTCGTGTACTGGCTTTAAAATTTGCATTGAACACTGAATTTCTAATTGAGTTTGCTTTATAAAGCAAACTTTATAAAACGAAGATAAGTAACCTTTCGGTTACAAATATAAGAAACCATTTGGTTACATAATAAAAAATTTTCAAATATTGACAGATAATTATATTTTCGAGTAAAAATTAGAGAATGAAAATTAAATCCTTCTTAGCACTCCTTGTCTACTTTTCATTAATTTCCTGTAAATCAAACTCTATAGACAAGCAAATAAAATCAGCAGGTTTTTTTGAAGAAGATGTAAATCTTTCAACTTTCACAAATAATGATAAATCAATCGTATATTTTCCCATTAGACACGTAGGGACTAAAAACTTTTATAATAATATTCAATTTAAAGTAGATTCTTTGGCTTCAAAAGGTTTTGTGTTCTTCATAGAAGGAATAAATACAGACAGCACTAAACTTTCTATCCAGCGAATAGATACTCTTGAACTTAAACTTAGAAAAATAGTAGGAGGCAATGTAAATATTTATATTGATACTATTAATAGTACATACATGGGCTATCCTTTTAAAAACAATAAAGGACTAATTAATCAGCCAAAATATTCAAAATTAGGAATCAGTAAAACTAATAGTGAACATTCAGATGTTTCACTGGATTTATTAATTGACGAATATGAGAACAAATTCGGGACAATAGTACTAAGCGAATGTGATTATAATACATCACCTAATACAGTATATCAATGTATTACTGTACCTGAAAGTAATAAGAAATACATTGTACTGGATTTTAGAGATATAAAACTAGCTAAATACATAGCAGACTCTCCTCATAAAAAGATTGCAGTTATATATGGTTCAAATCATGAAAAAGGCCTTTATCGTGAACTAAAAAAAATAGACTCGTTATGGACTTATCTAAGTAAATAACTTTATTCAACCAACGTAATACATTTATATTTCATGCACCATCACTTTTTACTTTATAAGCCATTTGGATACTTAAGTCAGTTTATTTATAACCTTAAACGAAATAAAAAACTGTTAGGAGAATTACATGATTTCCCAAAGGGTACTATGGCAATAGGCAGGCTTGATGAAGACTCTGAAGGCTTACTTATACTCACCACAGACGGCTGGATGAGTGAGGTGGTTAGAAGTAAAAAAGTAGAAAAGGAGTACTATGCCCAGGTTGACGGACTGATAACTGATGAGGCCATAAAACAGTTAGAAAACGGAGTAGAGATTGGTTTTAAAGGAAAAAAATACACTACCCTCCCCTGTACAGCTTTCCGTTTAAATGAAGCTCCAAGCTTACCGGAACGTGGTAAAAAAATAAGAGACGAACGCCACGGACCAACATCGTGGGTTAGTATAACAGTTACCGAAGGTAAATTCAGGCAGGTAAGAAAAATGACATCGGCAGTTGGTTTTCCTACCTTACGACTGGTAAGAGTTCGTATTGGTAAAATAGCGCTTGGAGAACTGCAACCGGGTCAGGCAATAGAAATAGACTCTATAGAAGTATAAGAATTGAACACAAAACCTTACAAACCGCCATTTTTGTAAGTATTTTAGCAAAACTTTAAAATTATACTGTTCAAATTGTCCTACTTTTAGGGTGATATAATGAAGGAACAGCACAAAAAATACTTACGTAAGGGTATAAAGATTATACTTTGGATAATAGGCTCTTTAATAGGGCTATTTCTTCTCATTGTCCTACTTATACAAATCCCCTATTTCCAAAACATAATTAAGGACAAAGCAGTTACTTATCTTGAAAAGAAAATAGGCACAGATGTAGATGTAAACAAAATAGAAATAGGACTTCCTAAAAAAGTAATACTGGAAGGTGTTTATTTTGAAGACCAGCAAGGCGATACACTATTAGCTGGTGAAAAACTGGCGGTGGATGTAAGTCTGTTCAAACTACTTAAAAATGAACTCGAGATCAACTCGGTAACCTTACAGGGTATTGTTGCCAATGTTAGCAGAGATAAAGATTCTGTTTTCAATTTTGACTATATCATTGATGCTTTTGCAACAAATGAGCCAAAAGATACTACTGCAACTCCAATGAAAATATCCGTTAAAGATATAAAGCTGGACAGGATTAGGGTAACTTTTAAAGACGAAATTTCCAAAAATGATATTAGTGCCAACCTGACTCATTTTAATACCGAATTCAGGAAATTTGATTTGGATGAAATGGATTTTGATATCCCTGAAATTAACCTTGACGGACTTAAATTAACCTTAATACAAGGCAATATAGAAAAGGTTTTAAATGAAAATCAAAATACTATTAATAATACTACTAAGTCACCTAACCTAAAGTTTACCTTAAAGGGTATTAACATAGCTAATATAGATGTCTACTATCAAAATAACGATAGTAAACTTGACACAAAACTTACACTTGATAACTTAATCACTAAGGTAAATGATTTTGATTTAATCGGACAAAAAATTGATTTGGATAACCTTGAAATAACCGGATTAAAAGGTGAATTGGTTTTGGGCAAAACAATACAAAATACCACTACTAGTAACAAAACAACCCCATCAAACGACTGGAAATTCAGGCTTAATAAAACGGCTATTACAGATGTAAACTTCCGTTTTGAAGACAACAATTCGGTTCCGGCAGCAAAAGGTGTCGACTACAAACATCTCGATATTAGTGACTTTAATCTGGAAGCTAAGAATCTTTCCTATGCTACCGACAGTATTACAGGAAATATACAGTCGTTTACCGTTAAAGATAAAAGCGGAGTAAACGTTGAAAAGCTTACCACTAATTTCGCCTATACCAATAAAGGTGCAAGCTTAACGGGTTTATACCTAAAAACTCCGCAAACTGAAGTAAAGGATAAAATCATAGTGAGTTATACTTCCCTTGAATCTCTTAGCGATAATATTGGGCAAATGGTTGTGGATGCCGATATTAAAGGTAGTCATATAGGCTTTAAGGATATATTGCTGTTTGTCCCTACCCTAGCCGATACCAATCCGTTTAAAAGTGACCCTAACGGGGTTATGTACATTAACAGTAAGGTGAATGGCAGGGTGAATAATCTGCTTATCGCTAACCTTGAAGTAAGAGGTGTAGGCAATACTGTTATCGCTGCCAGCGGAAAAATAACAGGGCTACCCGATGTTGAAAAGGTTTATTTTGATATGGATGTAAGAGAGTTTACCTCAACAGCTGATGATATTGCTCTTTTCCTTCCAGAAGGTACTTTACCTAGTAACATACAACTCCCTAAAGAGCTTGCTGCAAAAGCTAAGTTTAAAGGAACCCTTGAAAATTTTGATGCCAACTTTAACCTTAACAGTAGCTACGGCAAAGCTAATGTGAAAGCCACATTTGACAGACGAAATAAAGATGCTGAAGTATATGATGCCGATGCTGAGCTTACTGATTTTGATTTGGGAAGACTTTTAAAAAATGATTCAATAGGTAAATTGAGTCTTAAAGCTACAGTTAAAGGTAAAGGACTTAATATGCAAACAGCCAATGCAGAAGTCGATGCTAATGTAATAGCTGCCGAATATAACAGCTACCTATACAAAGATCTAAAAGTAAAGGGTACTGTTAACAATGGTAAGTTTGATGCTATCGCCACCATGAAAGATCCTAACCTTGATTTTGAAGTTGTAGCTAATGGTGGGTTTGACGGTAATTACCCTAACGGAACTATTAAAATTAATGCCGACCTGATAGATCTCGATAAGCTTAACCTCCATGCGGGTCCGTTAAAAATGCGTGGTAATCTGGATGCCTATATAACCGATTCCAACCCTGCCAACCTGAACGGTAAAGTAAACCTGTATGATTTTATAGTAGTTACACCAAGGGAAGAGATTATACTTGATTCGGTTAAACTGTTTGCAGTATCATCACCTGAGAAAGACTCTATAAGACTTAGCTCTCAAATCATTGATGCCTCAATAGTAGGAAAATTTAACCCTGCAGAACTGGCAAACGCCATAACAAATACTATTTCCAAATATTATGATATAAACTCGGGCGAACCTAAAAAGGTAAGTGAAGAACAAAACTTCGATTTAAAGCTTAGAATTGATAACGACCCTATTATCAGAAAACTTATTCCTGAAATAACCCGTATTGAGCCTATAGAGTTAACCGCTTCTTACAGAAGTGGCATAGACAGCCTTAGTATTAAAGGTTCTATTCCGCGTTTAGTTTATGGTTCCAATACCATTTCGGGTGGTACTATAGACATTTCCACACAAAAAGATAGCCTTACCTACAATATAGTAATAGATGAAGTACAAAACGAACAGTTTATAGTACCTCATACAAGTATTACAGGAAGGTTAAAAAACGATACACTAACCTATCATCTGCAGGTTCTGGATAATAAGGACGAAGAACATTATTTGGTATCGGGCGAACTGAGAGCTAAAGGTGATAACACCGAAATATCCTTATACCCTGAAGGCTTGAGGCTTAACTACAACTTATGGGATGTAAACCCTGATAATGTAATACGCTTTGGTAAAAATGGTATTTATGCCAACCTGTGTGAAATAACCAACGAGAACAGTACTATAAAACTACAATCTAAAGAAGACGTGCCTAATGCTCCGTTAAATGTTGAACTGGACAATTTTAAAATTGAAACCATAACAAACATGATACAAAAAGAGGAGCTTAAATTAAGTGGTATTCTTAATGGTGAAGCCGAACTGCGTGATATAACCACTAATCCGGTATTTGTATCAAACCTTAGTATTGAAAATTTTGCCATAAGTAAGGATACTGTTGGCGATATAAAAATTAAGGTAGACAACACAGTTACTAATGTTTATAATGCCGATGTAAACATTACAGGTAACGGTAACGAGGTAAACCTAGACGGAACCTATACCTCAACATCCAAGTCGTTTGACCTTAGTCTGGACATGGAAAAACTGAACATGACCAGTGTACAGGCTTTTACCTTTGGGGCGCTTAAAGATGGTAACGGGTACTTATCAGGTAATTTTAAGGTTACCGGTACAACCGCGAAACCTATTGTAAACGGAACATTAGATTTTAATGATGTAGGTTTCAGGGTTACACAGCTTAACTCCTACTTCAACTCCATGAACGATAATATTACGCTAAATGATAATGCCATTACATTTAATGACTTTAGCATTGAAGATGAGGATAAAAACCTAATGATACTTAACGGTAAGATTACCACTACTGATTATACCGACTATAATTTTGGGATGACTATAGATGCCGAAAACTTTAAGGCTGTAAACTCTACCGAAAAGGATAATGATTTTTATTATGGTACTCTATACTTTGATACCCACCTCAACATTAAGGGTACATTAGAGACTCCTGTAATAGACGGTAACATCAATATAGATGAAAATACTGATTTTACGGTAGTATTACCACAGTCAGACCCTGGTATTGCAGACAGGGAGGGCGTTGTGGAGTTTGTGGATGAGGACAATGCTGCTTTACAACAACGCCTTAAAATTGAAGAAACTGTAAATCAAAGTGATGTATTGGGGATGGATGTATCGGTAGCGATACAGGTAAACAAAGAGGCCGAGCTCAATATGATTATTGACAAAGGGAATGGAGATTACCTGGAGCTTAAAGGTGATGCTAAGTTAAACGGAGGTATAGATCCTTCGGGTAAAACAACCCTTACAGGGCGATATGAATTTAATGACGGAGCTTACAGGATGTCATTCAACTTCCTGAAAAGGAAATTTGACATTCAGAAAAACAGTTACATCTTATGGACTGGAGAACCTACAGAAGCTACTATAGATATTACTGCCATTTATGAGGTAGAAGCCGCCCCTATAGACCTGTTAGGCGACGAACTGGCAACAGCTTCACCTTCCATCAGGAATACTTATAAACAAAAGATACCTTTCCAAACAGTACTTAAAATGGAAGGTGAATTGCTTAAACCAGAACTATCGTTTGATATTATATTACCTGATGGTAACTATGGTGTATCGTCAGACATTATCAATAATACAAAAACAAAACTGGCTCAGTTACGTCAGCAGTCATCTGATCTCAACAAGCAGGTATTTGCCCTATTGTTATTGAATCACTTTATCAATGAGAATCCGTTTTCAAGCGAAGCAGGTACAAGTACCGAGGCCATTGCAAGGCAAAGTGTGAGTAAACTCCTCTCACAACAACTTAATAATATAGCCGGAGACCTTATCAATGGATTTGAACTTAACTTCGATTTGGAATCGACTGAAGATTACACCACAGGACAACGTGAAAACAGAACAGATCTTAACGTTGGTGTTTCCAAAGAGTTATTAAACGACAGGCTTAAAGTAACCGTAGGTAGCAGCTTCGGTTTGGAAGGACCTCAACAGGCTAATGAGGAAACCACTAACATAGCCGGAGATGTTTCGTTAGACTATCAGCTAACTAAGGACGGACGTTATATGGTTAGGGCGTATAGGAAAGATGAATATCAGGTAGCCGTACAGGGACAGGTAGTTGAAACCGGTGTTGCATTTATCATCACTATGGATTATAATAAGTTCAGGGAACTGTTCCACAGAACAGAGGAAGAAAAGGAAATAAAACGCAGGGAGAAAGAATTGAGAGAGCGTCAAAAACAGGAGGAAAAAGCTCAGGAAGAACGTGAGAAACGTGAAGCCAGAGATAAAAGAGCCGCCAAAAAGGAAAATAATGAATAACATATCTAAATATATCATCTTTACTTTTCTACTGCTTATCCTTTATAGCTGTAGTAATACGCGCTACCTGCAGGACGGTGAAATGCTGTATACCGGAGCCGAGGTTAAAGTGGTAGATACCACTATGTCCAGACGTGAACGCAAAGACCTTGAAGCACAAATGGAAGAGTTGGCAAGACCAAAGCCCAACAGGTCTTTTTTAGGACTTAAAATAAAACTATACCTATACAATATAGCCGGTGAACCTAAAAAAGATAAAGGCTTTAGGTATTGGCTACGTAACAAAGTAGGTGAACCTCCCGTACTATTTGGGCAGGTAGATATGGACTACAATGCCGATGTATTACAAAGCCATGCCGAAAATAATGGTTACTTTAAGGCAAGGACATCGGCCGACTCTACCTCGTCAGGAAATAAAAAAGTTAAGGCTATTTATACTATAAAACCAAAATGGCAATATAAAATACGTAACGTAGAGTTCCCTAAAGATTCGGCGTCTACACAACTGGACAGTGCTGTAGCAAGAACCAAGCGCAGAACCCGACTTAGAAAAGGCCGCCCTTATGACCTTGATGTTATTAAAGATGAGCGGGACCGTATAGATCAACGCCTTAAACAAAAGGGGTATTACTTTTTTAATCCCGACTATATACTGGTAAGAGCCGATAGTACCGTGGGCGACCATCAGGTGGATATGAAGGTAATAGTAAAAAAAGAAACTCCCGAAAAAGCCCAAAGACAATATACTATAAACAACATATACATTTATCCTAACTATTCTCTTAACGATAGCAGGGATACCATTAGGGCAAAAACAGTTCTTACCGACTCCATACAACAATACAGGGATTTTACCATAATAGATCCGCATAATACTTTTAAACCTCTTATATACGATCGTACCCTTTACTTCCATAAAGGAGATTTATATAACAGAAATGATCATAACCTTTCCCTTAGCAGACTGATAAGCTTAGGAACCTTCAGGTTTGTAAAAAATGAGTTCAAAGTAAACGATTCACTCAACAATACCCTTGATGCCTATTATTACCTTACCCCTATGCCTAAAAAGTCGATTAGAACAGAGCTTTCGGCAAAAACCAATTCGGCTAACTACAATGGGTCTGAACTAACCGTTAACTGGAATAACCGTAACACCTTTAAGGGAGCCGAACTTTTGAGTATTTCTGCCTTTGGCGGACTTGAAGTACAAATGGGCGGACAAAACAAAGGCTACAACATATACCGTGTGGGTGGAGAAACCAGTTTGGTATGGCCACGTTTTATTACTCCGTTTCCGGTACATTCCCCTAGTGCATTTGTACCAAAAACAAGAGCCTTGATTAATTATGAATACCAAAAAAGGATTCACCTGTATGCTTTAAACTCGTTCAGGTCGCAGTTTAGTTACTTATGGAAGGAAGATGCTACAAAAGAACATCAGCTTAATGTGTTTGATATAAACTATATTAGTCCAAATAACGTTACAGATGAATACCAGCAACAGGCCGACTCTATTCCCTCTCTGCAAAGAGTAATAGATAAACAGCTTATTATAGCCCCATCCTACTCCTACACTTTTACAAATACTAACCGTAGATATAAAAGGCATACAATATATTACAAAGGCTCTGTAGAAGTAGCAGGTACACTTAGCGGTTTGGTAACAGGTGCAAATGCAAAAAAAGGAGATACAATAAGCATACTTGGAGTACCTTTTAGTCAATACACCAAAACAGAACACGAGTTTAGGTACTATATGCGTTTGGGTAGGGACTCAAAACTAGCCGCTCGTATTATTGCAGGTATAGGTATCCCTTATGGTAATTCTACAGAATTGCCTTTTATACGTCAGTTTTTCTCGGGAGGTACAAATAGTTTAAGAGCATTCAGGGCACGATCTGTAGGTCCGGGGGTATATTATGCAAAAGACCAAAACGGTCAGCCACTTGAAGATACTTTCCTACCCGATCAATCGGGTGATATAAAGCTGGAACTTAATCTGGAATACCGAGCCAAGCTATACAGTATTATTCACGGAGCCGTGTTTGTAGATGCCGGTAATGTATGGCTTTGGAACAAGAAGGACGACAAACCCGGCGGTGAATTCTCTTCAAACTTCATTGATCAGCTCGCTGTAGGTACCGGTTTAGGTTTAAGGCTGGATCTTGACTTCCTTGTACTTCGCTTAGACGGTGCCTTCCCTATTAGGAACCTAAATTACAATACTAACAGGTATGAATGGGTTATTGACGACGTAAAAATGGGCAGTAAAACCTGGCGTAAAGATAACCTTGTATTTAATCTTGCTATTGGCTATCCTTTCTAGTTTTATATATTTGTATATAAACCAACTAAATGAAAGTCGAATTATTCTTTATGTTCAATCTGTTTGTTACCAGTCAGGCACAAACCAATGACCGTATCCTCTTGGGTATAGACCATGCCAAACAAGAGTTACAGGAGGCATTACAGGATAACGGTCATAATATTGTGAACGGTAAGGATGTAATTATAAAAGATACTGTCACAGCAATAGACGTTGCAGAGTCAATACTTTTTGAGATATACACAAAAGATAACATTATAAAACAACGCCCTTACGAAATACACCATATTGATAATTATTGGGTAATAAACGGTACTCTTCAAAAAGGATTTAGAGGTGGAACTTTTCTATGTATTATTGACGACAGAACAGGCGAAGTTTTAAAAATAACCCACGGAAAATAATGAAAAGCTTTTTACTTTACTTTATACTATTCACAACATTTTGCTTTTCTCAGGAAGCAGAACATTATAAAACAAAAGAGTTTGATGTTGCCATTTTCCCGGAAACCTATAGGGAACTACTTCCGGAAAAAAGGTTTACCCCTACTCATGAGAATATAACAGAAGCCGAACTGGCATTACGTACAAAGCTTGAAGACCTCAACTATCTGTTAACCCACCAATCAGACACTCCGGTAATACATAAGAACCTAAGCAAATACCTTAAGCAGTATTTTGGTTATATAGATGAAAACGGTAACCGCATATTAATTATCAATTGCTTTTGGAAGAATGTAGATAAAATGGCAAAAAAGTTATGGCTTAAAGACAGGATAACCATTTTTGACGGAGGAAGTTTTTACTGGAATGTAAAATACAACCTTGATAACGGAGAACTATTTGACCTTGAAGTTAACGGAAATGCATAATATAAAAACATACAAACATAAATGGATAATATTATTACTTACACTAAAAAAGCCCCTGTGGCTAAAACTGTTTTCGGATACGCATTAATGATTTTAGGATTTGCGCTTTTAGTTACCGGAGATCTAATTATGGGAGTAATTATGATAGTGTTAGGTGCGGGTCTTAATACTAAAGAAGGCTCTGAAATAAACCTTACTTCAAAAACATACAGAACAATAAGGTCTGTTTTTGGAATAACTGTGGGCAACTGGAAACCCATACCCGAGTTTGAATATGTTTCGGTATTCAGGACGAAGGAAAATCAAACTGTACGTGTTGTAACTGCAGAAGCTACGACATCATCAGAAGTAATACTTCTTAATCTATTTTATAACAGAAATAAGCATATTACTTTCTATAAAACCAATAGTAAAGAGGATGCTTTTAAAGTTGCAGAACACTTTAAACTTGCTTTAGACATTGATATACTCGACGCAACTGAAAATGAAAAAAGATGGCTATAGTCAACGACTATCCCTTTATTCATAGGTAATGACAGATACATGACATGTAAATGTCGGGGTAAAGGCACGGCGGATAGGATACATTTGCTTCATAATCTAAAACTAAAAATCATGAAGAATCAATCAATTGCCGAAAGATTAAAGTATCAGAGAAAAATTAAAGGATTATCTCAGGAAGAACTATCCCTAAGAACAAATGTTACCGTGCGTACTATACAACGTATAGAGAATGCAGATGTGAATCCGCATCTAAATACCATTAAACAACTTGCTGCTGCCCTGGATGTTGAAGTAAACGACTTATTACCCCTAGATGATCCCAAGGAAGAAACGATAAAAAAGAAATGGCTCTTACTTATACATGCTACTCCCCTTTTAGGCCTTTTCATTCCGTTATGTAATGTATTAATACCTCTTTTCCTTTGGATACATAAAAGAGAAGACAACCCTATTTATGATAAACATGGTATAAAGGTTATCAATTTCCAGATTTCGGTATTATTATATGCCATACTATCATTTGTTGCCTTAATGACTGTAGGAGCCGGTTTAGGATTTCTAATATTCATACTCACTGTACCGATTTGTATTGCAATAGTAATATTCAATATCATTTATGTGTTGAAAAAGGATAAATGCTACTACCCACTATCTATTCCGTTTTTAAAATATAAAAAAGGACCTACCTCAAAAATACTGACTGCTATTCTCATTATGGCTTTTGTTACAAGCTGTAATACCAAAAACAACAATACTATTGAGCGTTTAGACGGTAGTACTATTATAAAAGATTCTGTTACCTACAAAATTGACCACCTTACAAAAGAGGCTAATGTAACAGGAATGGCAGTAGCTATATTTAACAACAATCAACCGGTATATGAACATGTAACAGGATATAAGGATGCTTCAGAAAAATTGATCCTAGCCGATTCTACCAGTATTTATGGAGCTTCGTTAAGTAAGGCTGTATTTGCTGTTTTGACTATGAAAATGGTTGAAAACGGAGTAATTGACCTTGATACTCCTCTTGAGTCTTACCTACCTAAAAAGATCTATGAATATGAGCCACAAACCAAATGGCATGATGATTACAGGGATTTAGAAACCGACAGCCTATACCACAAAATAACTGCCCGCATGTGCCTTGCCCATACCACAGGTTTTATGAATTGGAGATTTTATGAACCCGATATGAAACTAAAGGTACGCGGTACTCCGGGTGAAAAATACTCTTATAGTGGTGAAGGCTTTGTATACCTACAGGTAGTACTGGAAAAAATTACAGGTAAAAACCTTGAAGAAATGGTGCAGGAAAATATTTTCAAACCCTTAGGAATGAATCATTCTGCCTTTGAATGGAAACCGAAATTTGAAAAAGATTTTGCTTACGGGCACACCAAAGACGGAAACCTTTATGAAAAAGATAAAGATAACGAGCCCAGATCGGCCAGTACTATGGAAACTACCTTTAATGATTATGTGAAGTTTTTAACTGCTGTGCTTAATAATAAATTAATCAGTAAGGAATCAACCAATGAAATGTTTAGCCCACAGGTAAAAATAAACTCCCTTACCCAGTTTAACGAAGGTGCAAAACTTACTACCGATAAGTACGAGGATATCAAGTTAAGTTACGGACTTGGGTGGGGTTATCTTGAAACTCCTTATGGTATAGGAGTTTTTAAAGGCGGGCACGGTAGCGGGTTTCAGCACTACTCTATTATCTTCCCACAATTGGGGAAAGGGATATTGATTATGAGTAATTCTGATAATGCCGAAAGCGTTTTTAAAGAACTGTTGGAATATAGTATTGCCGACAAATATATGCCTTGGCAATGGCTTAACTATATACCTTACAAATAATATAAAAGGGAATATCTCAAAAATACTAATGATTACGCATTGTCATTTTGACGGTAGGAAAAATCTCTTTTAAAAATAGTTTGAGATTCTTCATTTCACTACGTTACATTCAGGATGACATTCTTGAGGTATTCCCTATCTATGTTTATTATTATACTCTCTAATTAATAGCGCCTTTACGCTTATTAGGTCGTATAATCATACGTAACGACTGATCTTGTGAGAAATAAGCAATCATCCAGTTCCAGGCTGTGGCAAACCGGTTACGATAGCCTATAAGGGACATCACATGGATAAACAACCACATTAACCATGCAATAAAGCCTTTAAAGTGCATAACAGGTTTAGGTAAATCTACCACTGCCTTGTTTTTACCAATAATAGCCATAGAGCCCTTATCATTATATTTAAAAGGCTTTAATGTTTCTCCTTTTAATTCCCTTTTAAGATTTTCTGCCAGATGTTCTCCCTGCTGTATAGCTGTTTGAGCTAATTGCGGGTGCCCATCGGGGAAAGCAGCGTCAACATTAAGCATTATACAGGTATCTCCTAAAGCATATATATTTTCGGTACCCTGTACTTTATTATGTCCGTCAACGAGCATCCTTTTACTCCTTCCGTAACATTCCTGCGGAAGCCCTTCAAATACCATTGCAGATACTCCTGCTGCCCAAATAAGGTTCTTAGTCGTTATAGTCTGTCCATCGGCAAAATGGACTACATCATCAACATAATCAGTAACACGGGTATTAAGTTTAACAATAACCCCAAGTTTGGTTAGCGCGTCAAGTGTATCCTGTTGTGAAGCCTTACTCATAGGTCCTAACAAATTAGGTCCGCCATCCACAAGGTATATATTACTTACTGTTGTAGACAGTTCAGGGTATTCCTTACGTAAAATACCATTACGCATTTCGGCAAACATACCCGATACCTCTACACCTGTTGGTCCGCCACCGGCTACAACAATAGTTAGATACTTGCGGCGTTCTTTACTGTTTTTACAAATAGCTGCTTTTTCCATGCGTTGTAATAATTTATTACGCATTTCAATAGCATCATTAAGCGTTTTCATCGGGATGGCATTTTTCTTTACATTTTCCATTCCGAAATAATTACTCTCTGCCCCGGTTGCAAAAACAAGCTTATCATATTCCAGTTCTCCGTTGCTTAATATTACTTTATTCTCAGCCATGTTAACCGACTGAAATTCGGCAAGACGAAACTGTATGTTTTTCTTTTTTCTGAAAAGTTTCCTGAATGGGTAGCTTATACTCGAAGGCTCCAAATAAGCTGTAGCTACCTGATAGATAAGCGGCGGGAAAAAATTATAATTATTTTTATCTACCAGCGTTATTTTAAAGTTTTCATTCCCGGCGAGTTTTTCGGCCAAATTGATTCCGGCAAAACCTCCGCCAATAATTACAATTCTCATAGATGCGATTTTTTGTGATAGTACATGATTTATATAAGTTTTTACTTACTCATATAAGTACTATAAATTTACTGCTTAAAAAATTAGTAGCAATATGTAATCAGCTTAAATTGTAAGTTTTATGAAAACTTTGGGTTTTTAAAATGTAGGTTAAAATTTACACTTAAAAAGTGTTTTTAATTATCTAAGTTCCTTATAAGAATGTTAATATTATAGTATTTAAAAAACAGGCTTAATAACTTAGTAACACAACAAACACACCTCCCATGATTGCATATTCTAAAAGGAAACTCATGAAACCTATTATAAAAGTTATAAAGGATACATTTATCGGCTTTATGCAGGATAAAGGACTAAAACTTAGTGCCTCCCTCTCCTACTATACGGTTTTTTCGTTAGCTCCGTTGCTTTTACTCATAATATCATTAACAGGACTGTTTTTTGGTAAGGAAGCAGTAGAAGGAAAGGTTTTTGCAGAAATTAACGGACTTATAGGCAGTGATGCTGCTTCACAAATACAAAACATTATTCAAAACCTCGAACTATCGGGTAAAACCAATATATCCATGATTGTAGGAGCCGTTACCCTTGTTATTGGTGCTACAACAGTTTTCAATGAAATACAGGATTCCATTAATATGATATGGAAACTAAAAGCCAAGCCTAAAAAAGGATGGTTAAAACTTATTAAAAACCGATTGCTTTCGGGCTCAGTAATTATTGGGCTTGGCTTTCTTCTAATAGTATCATTACTGGTAAATGGTGTATTGCTCGCTTTAAGTGATACCATGAGATCTTACTTCCCGCAAATAGCCATTATATTAGTTAACATTGCCGATATACTCATTAACTTCGGGGTAATAACCGTATTATTCGGGGTCATTTTCAAAGTACTGCCCGATGCTCAAATTTCATGGAAAGATGTAAGGGTTGGAGCCTTTTTTACCGCCTGCCTTTTTATGCTGGGGCGTTACCTAATAGGTTTGTATATTGAAACCACAGCAGCCGGATCGCCTTATGGGGCAGCAGGGTCAATTATAGTAATATTATTATGGGTATATTTCTCGGCAGCTATACTATACATTGGTGCCGAATTTACAAAGGCATATTCAGAGCATATTGGTTCTGCCATTAAGCCAGCCGATTATGCAGTATATATAGAAGAAAAAGAAACCGAAAAAAAAGTAAAAGTGCTCCCCATAACAGCTCTCCGTAGCAGGGAGAGCAAATCCAGATAAAAAACAAAAAGCAGTGTAATTACACTGCTTTTTGCATTATATAGTCTTCCATTAGGTAGCCATTACCAATATCAATATCTTCCTGCCCTGCTTTAACAAAGCCTATTTTTTCATAGAACCTAATAGCAGTATTATATCTGTTTACGTTTAATGATACAACAGTATTATTATTATCTGCAGCAATTTGTGATATCTTATCAATAAGGGCACGTCCGGCACCTTTACCCTGTGTTTGCGGCAGTACATATATTTTATGCGCTTTGGTTATAGGCTTATTATCATAGTTAAGCTCATAAGAGGCAAAGCCCAAATAACCGCTCTCATCTCTTATAAGTAAAAACTCATGACCTTTTTTCTCAATCTGTTCATTATAAGACTTTTGACTATACATCATTTCAAACATATAGGTTATTTGATCCTGAGTAAGAATATTTTTATATGTTTGTGGCCAAACTTTTTCGGCTAGGGTGTGAACCAGATTATAGTCCCCAAAGCCGGCTTTTATAATTTCCATATTAAGTGCAATTTATTTAAAACCCCTATAAATAAAGGGTTTAACACGATAGCATAAAGGTATAAAAAATTATTGGCACAGTAATTGGTTATTTATAATCAAACAACAAAAAATTAATTTTTTGGGCAAATAAATACTTTGAGACTATGAAAACGAGAATATTACATATAGCCCTTTTTGTTTTACTTTCTGTAAATCAAATTTTCGCTCAGGACGTTACCACCGTCAGGGCTAACAGTACCGATATAAGCGATAACTTAGACCTTAGGGCAGTTGCCTCTATTTTTGGAGAATCGGCCGATCTTGAAGACTTTGAAAGAAGAATTAACGATCCTGATGCCAGAATATCGAACCTTGACCTTAATGGTGATAACTATGTAGACTACCTTAGAGTCGTAGAAGCAACACAAAGCAATACACATTTAATTATACTACAGGCTGTACTGGGTATAGATACTTATCAGGATATTGCCACTATTGAAGTGGAAAGGAGCGGTAATAATGTACAGGTACAGGTAGTAGGCGACGTTTACATGTATGGTGCTAACTATATATACGAACCCGTATATGTTTCAAGACCGGTAATATTTGATGTATTTTGGGCTGTGTCATACCGTCCGTACTATTCACCTTGGTATTGGGGGTACTACCCTACTTACTATAGCTACTGGGCTCCGTGTCCTGTGTACAGATACAGAAATAATATCCACGTACACATTAACGTAAACAATACTTACAACTATGTAAGTACAAGAAGAAGCTCACGAGCAGTAGCTATGCATAACACCAGGAGGAGTAACGCTTATGAAAGGCAGCATCCTAACCGTTCATTTACAAGCAGAACAAACTCTACTAACAGATATGCACTTGAACAAACAAGGGAAAGCTCACGAGTTCAACGTTCAGCTTCAACATCAGCAAGAACATCATACTCTACTCCATCCCGTGTATCTCAGGACAGTAACTATAACAGAGGCAGAAGCTTAAACTCTGCAAGAACAGATAATAACGGAAATGTAAGGGTAACAACACCTTCAAGAGGTAACTCAATTACCACTCCTTCTACAAGAGGTAATGGTAACAGCCAGAGTACAAGAACTAGTACTGTACCGTCAAGAACAAACGGTAACAGTAATACTGTAAGGTCTACTCCATCATCATCTTCAACCAGAAGTTATGATGCTACACCATCGAGAAGTAGTTCTCCAACAATAAGGAATAATCCTTCAGGCAATAACAGATCTTCTACAATCAGAAGTTCATCGCCTTCAAGAAGTAGTTCTCCGGCTGTAAGATCGAGCTCTCCGTCAAGGTCAAGTAGCCCGTCAATAAGAAGCTCTTCGCCTTCAAGAAGCAGTAGTCCTGCAGTAAGGTCGAGCTCACCTTCAAGGAGCAGTTCTCCGGCGAGAACATCATCTCCTTCCAGGTCATCAAGCAACTCAAGAAATTCAAGAGGTTAATTATTTACTATAATTATATCATGTAAAACACTGTTGTATCCATCACAACAGTGTTTTTTTATTGTACACGTTTGGTTCGTATTGCCTCTACCCATTCATTTTTCCCGCAAACCGAACAAACGGCACTTGTAGGTTGTAACTCTTGTGTATTAGCACAAAACGTACAGGCATATATCCCAGATTTTGGTACAACTGTACTTTTTAAATCAAATAGCTGAGGGCGTATAGGCAACCCGTACTTAATATCATTCTCTTCATAAAAGTATACACTAATAGCACCGTTTGTTTCTATATAAGCGTTTTTAACCTGCCCAAGGTGTTCTATTGATTTCAACCTGAGTTCAGCAAAAAACTCATCTTTAGCAAGATCTTCCCTTTCAAAGTTATTGATGGAAAACTGTCCGTCTTCTACAAAACATTGTACCTTACCTTCCATAAAAATTTCAAACTTTTTACTCTTACCCAGTAATACAGTTATAACTCTATACATAATAAGTATACATACAAAAACGGTTATAGCAGGTATAATGCCTACGTCTTTATAAAACATAGGGTCTCCGGCTGCACTACCAAGCGAAATAATTATTACTACCTCAAAGACCGAAAGTTGCTTTACTCCTCTCTTTCCGGTAAGCTTAAGGGTTAGTAAAACCATAATAAACATTACCACCGTTCTAAACACAACTTCAAGTAAAAAAGAGACAGGAAGGTCATTAAAAAACATCCTGTCCCATTCAAAAAAAGTATTCATTTTCAGTATTTTAAATTGAATCATCCTAAAATTACTACTAATATTTTCTTACTTAACAAACATTAGCACAACTTTAGTACAGCCTTAAAACATGAGCCGTTTTTGATGCCGTAATTTTATAGTACTAAAATATTTTACTAACCATCAAAAAAATAAAAATCATGGAAAAGAGAGTAGCCATACTGGCAACTAATGGATTTGAAGAAAGCGAATTACAATCACCAAAAGAACATCTTGAACAACAGGGATGGACAGCTGAGATTGTTAGCCCTGAGAGTGGCACCATTAAATCTTGGACAAACGGTAATTGGGGGAAAGACTTCAAGGTAGACCGCACTGTAAGCGAAGCTTCGGCGTCAGATTATCATGCACTGGTATTACCGGGAGGTGTTATTAATCCTGATTTACTAAGAAGAGATAAAAAAGCGGTGCAGCTTATAAAAGATTTCTTTGAGCAGAAAAAACCTGTAGCTGCAATTTGCCACGGTCCGCAAATGCTTATCGAAGCCGATGTAGTAGACGGAAGGAAAATAACATCATTCTCATCGGTAAAAACCGACCTTATTAATGCAGGAGCAGAATGGGTGGATGAAGAAGTGGTTGTGGATAACGGACTGGTAACAAGCCGTACTCCTAACGACCTGCCTGCTTTTAATAAAAAAATGATAGAGGAAATTAAAGAAGGTAAGCACGAGCTGCAAAGAGTATAAATTAGGGTTAATACTTTAATTCACCGAAAGCTTTTAGAGATTGTTTCTAAAAGCTTTCTTTTTTTATATTTACCTATAAACTAATTATACCATGAAAATCATTTATCTTTTTATAGCACTTTGTATGACAACCTTTTCACAAGCACAGCTTAAACCTGTATCGTATAACGACGGAAAACAAAAACTTAACGGCTTTGCTGCTGTACCTACTACCCCAAACAAAAGCAATCCCGGCATACTAATATTACCAGCCTGGAAAGGCATAAGCAACCACTCTAAAGAAGTAGCCCAAAAACTATCGGGCATGGGGTATCACGCTTTTATTGCCGATATTTATGGTGAAGGCCACTACCCTACCAATACTAAAGAAGCCGCACAACAGTCGGGACACTATAAAACCAATTATAAAGAATACCTAAAAAGAATAACACTGGCACTGGAGCAGCTTATTAAATCAGGTGCTGATGCTAATAATATTGTTGTTATAGGCTATTGTTTTGGAGGGACAGGTGCACTTGAGGCTGCCAGAGGAAATCTTAATGTAAGAGGTGTTGTTTCCTTCCACGGTGGGCTTGGTAAAGATGCTTCGAGAGAAAACAGCAACATCACAGCAAAAGTACTGGTATTACATGGGGCAGATGATCCATACGTTTCTCAAAGCGACATACAGTCATTCCAACAGGAAATGAACAGTAGTAATGCCGACTGGCAAATGGTTTACTATAGTGGTGCCGTCCATGCTTTTACCGAAAAAGAAGCCGGTAACGACAACTCAAAGGGTGCTGCCTATAATGAAAACGCCGATAAAAGAAGTTGGGAACATTTTTTATTATTCTTAAAAGAAGTACTTAAGTAATTTTTTAATTTTGTGAAAATTATAAACCTTACCTTATGATAAAATTATTATACATCTTTTCATTTTTAATCTTCTCTCTTAATTCAACTGCCCAAACAAAAGAGGACAATTCTTCTAAGGAAGCCGTTGAAGAAAGTACGTATCAAAAAGACTATGAAAAACTAAAGGAACTCCATATTGCTTATGAAAATTCTGAAGATAAAGCAAAGCAGGTCAAACTCATGGATGATTTTTATGATAAAATCAAAGATCGTAGAAAAATGAGAGATGCTATAGGTAATGATATAGGAGCAACACTTGAATGGATAAAAAATAACCTTGATAAAACCAAATTCACCAGCTATGAAGAGGCTAAAAAAGAATGGGATAATATACAGGCTGCAGGGATGAGTTCTGTTATGAAAAATCAGGAATATTTTAATTTCATGCAAAAATGCTTACGAAAACATGGCTCTGACATATTAATAAAAGTTATGGAAGAAGCTACACCAAACCCTTATACTGATTTTTAAAACCATAAAAATATTTTACAAAAAAGCCAAACTTAAAGTTTGGCTTTTTTGTTTTTTATTATCTTTTTTTCATAGTTTTAACACTAGAACAAACAATTAACAAACCGCTTCTAATTATTAAAACTATGTCTGGTGATTTACGTACCGAAAAAGAATGCGAAAACTGCGGCTATACCGTAGATGTAGCCTACTGTTCAAAATGCGGACAAAAAAATGTGGAAACACGTCAGAGTTTTTGGCATTTAATAACCCATTTTGCTGAAGATTTCACCCATTATGACAGTGCCTTTTGGAAAACCATTAAATATTTACTGTTAAAACCCGCAAAACTAACCAAAGAATACCTTGAAGGTTACAGGCAACGCTATGTAGCACCTGTTAAACTTTATATTTTTATAAGTTTTATTACATTTTTTATTCCAAGCCTTTATCCTGAATTTGAGATTCATCCTAATGAGTTTCAAAACAGTGAACATCATACTGAAGAAGTAGTGATACATAAAAAAGTAACCCTAGAGGAGAAAATCAACACTAAACAAAATGTAGGTTTTGAAACGGCTACAATTAACAGTACTGAATTTATTGTAGAAACACCTATGACATACAGTTCTATTAAAGAAATGGACTCCATTGAAAAAATCAAACCAGACCATTTAAGACTTAGTAAATCTGACTATATATTAGGTAAAAAAATACTAAAACTATATGAGCATAATACTCCCGAACAAGTAGGGGAAAAGCTTAAAGAGTCTATTAAACATAATTTTCCTAAAGCTCTTTTTATATATATGCCGTTTTTTGCTTTTATATTATGGCTTTTCCATGGCAAAAAAAGATGGTACTTTTTTGACCACGGTATTTTCACATTACATTATTTTTCCTTTCTGTTGTTAACATCATTTATAATGATAACCCTATCTAGATTCATAAGTCCGTTAGGAGCAGTGTTTGAAGAAATAGTAGTTCCTATTATAATTGGACTAGTAACCCTATGGACTGTATATTACTTTTTTAGATCACATAGAAAAATGTATCATGAAAAATGGATAATTAATTTTACAAAATGTTTAATTATGCTAATCATAAACTTTATTTCAGTACTGTACTTAACTTTAATTTTTATAAAAATTGCATTTTACAGCCTGCATTAAATTCCTATCTTTAAGCTCTTAATAAACAAAATATATTTATGAATAAGTTATTGCTGCTTTCGTTGTCCTGCCTTGCAATATCGTGTGGGTCGACAAACACAAAAAATAAAGATTATGTATCCAAGTACATGAATACCATTACGGCAGATGATTTAAAAACACATCTTTACATTGTAGCATCAGATGAGATGCAGGGTCGTAATACTGGAGAGGAAGGACAAAAAAAAGCAGGTAAGTACCTTATTAGTCAGTACAAGGCTAATGATATATCGTACCCTAAAGCAGCAGAAGGCTGGTACCAAACTGTACCGTCTGAGTTTATGAGAAGACCGTTTAGTCCTAAACTTAACGATTCTGAAAACATTTGGGCGTTTATTGAAGGAACCGAAAAGCCGGAAGAAATACTTATCATCTCTGCTCACTATGACCACGTAGGTATGAAAAACGGTGAGATTTATAATGGTGCCGATGATGACGGATCGGGCACTGTGGCGCTTCTTGAAATAGCTCAGGCATTTATGAAGGCTAAAAAAGACGGTCACGGACCAAAACGTTCTATCCTATTCCTTCACGTTACCGGTGAAGAGCACGGGCTTCACGGTTCACGTTACTATTCTGAACATCCGTTATTCCCTGTCGCTAATACTATAACCGATCTTAATATTGATATGATAGGACGCAGGGATGACGACCACAAAGATGATGGTAACTATGTATATGTTATCGGGTCAGATAGGTTAAGCACCGATTTGCATAACATAAACGAAGAGGCAAATAAAAAATACGTTAACCTACAACTGGATTACAGATACAATGAGCGTAACGACCCTAACCAGTTTTACTACAGGTCAGATCACTATAACTTCGCTAAAAAAGGAATTCCTATTATATTTTACTTTAACGGTGTACATGCTGATTACCATCAGCCAACTGATACGCCCGATAAAATTGAATACGACCTGTTAGCAAAAAGAGCCCAACTTGCTTTTGTTACTGCCTGGGAGCTTGCAAACAGAGACGAAAGACCTGTTGTAGATAAAGACGGGAAATAAACCCTATAGATATAAATAAAAAACTCCGGTACAATACCGGAGTTTTTTATTTTTTGTTCTTCTTTTGTTTTCTTGAAAAACTGTTACTCACAAAGAGTATAACATTCTCTTTGTTCTTTTTCTTCTTCTTTAAAATATCCCAGTTAATAATTACCCCCACTACACAAATAGCCATAAGGGTAACTAAAAGAGAGATATAAATTACATCGTTTAAACTATCTATACTACCTAATTGTATACTAAAAAAGTATAGTGATACAAAAAACATAATAACAGACAGCAGCAGTGAAAACAGCTTCATTTTCTTTTTCTTTTTTTGCCAGCAATAAAATGTAAGGAATAACCAGTACGGTTTTGAGGGGAAAAGTATATTATCATTTTCATTCCCTCATAATACCTGAGTTTACCCGCCTACATGTTAACATACTTATATCGGGCAAAATTAGAAATTATTATGTGTTATTAACTTTTTTTTAGGTTAATTTTCTCACTTTAACAGTTATTAAAACTTTTAAAGCTCGGTAACCTTTGTCTTATAAAAGTTAACGTAAAAAAAGTTTTCGGGGTTAATCCCCTCTTCGATTAGTATATTTTTGATGTGATCTGATTTTTCATCGTTATGAGATGCTCCTAACTGTAAAAAATCTAAAAACTCATTTATATGTTCAAATTTAAAACTAAGTCGGGTTTTAAGCGAATACTCCGTAATGCTAAACTGAGCCTGTCCCATTTCCATTCCTGCTTCCTGTAAAGCAGCTAATATTATTTTAAAATTCTCTTTCATAACACAGCAATTTATCGTTTAAGCAAAGTATCAATAGTTACACGCATAGCCTCAATAGTATCTCTTTGAGCTTCTATGGTTTTAAGTAGTGCAGCATTTTCTGCCTTGTATACAGCAGCCTCTTCCATAACCTTTTGCATTCCTGATGCCGGAGTATGTCCCGTGTATTTCTCACTAAGATTATGATTTACAAAATCGTCCATGGAAAACTGGTATTCACCGCAAATTTTCTGGATAGTATCAATTTTAGGGTAAGAAATACCCCTCACATATGTACCTACAACACTCTTTTTGAGACCAAATTGAGCCCCAAATTCATCTTGTGACAACGAGTACCTGTCACATAAAAACTTTATGTTCCGCCCAATGTAATCGTTCATAATTAAAATAACATTATAATTTAAGCTTATTGAGGGACAGCTTTAACTATGAGATACTATCATAAAGGTACACAAAATAAAAAAAGCTTCGGGCACTACTACGAAGCTTTTTTCTGTTTAAATGGAGATTGTTAGCCTCACTACATTTTGTCATCTTCAACAATCTGTACTTTTCCTGTGGGCACTCTCCCACTTTTATCTTTAACAATAAGCACGCCAAAAATGTTTAAAGGTATTTCTATTGGCTCACTTTTCTTTTTAATTTCTTCAACAAGGTGTTCATAATCGGCACTGTTAAGTACTAACGAATCACCTTTTTCAATCTTTTTTGCAAACAGGTAATCCCTTATTGCAGAAACGCTTATGCGACTCCCTATACTAGTATACTCAGACATGACATTTTCTCTTTCCTCATCATGTCACAAAAATACATACACTAATTCAAAAAAGTACTAAAATTTTACTAATTATTTAAAATTTTAAGAAACTTCAATTTTTTTTTAGCAAAAAACAATAAAACTTAGTTAAATATAGATTACATTTTTATTAAAACAAAGATTTTAATGGCTTTTTTATTTAATTTTAGAAAAAAAGTTTAATGACTATGAAAAGACCCCTTTTATTAACCCTATTTACCGTAATTGCCTTACTTGCAGTATTTTCCTGCAAAAAGAAAACTGAAGAAGAAAAAGAAATTGAGGAAATTGCCCGTGCTGATGTACACGAACATAATAATATTATACCTATAGATACCACAAAATTTGATGCTTTTTTTCAAAAATATCCAGATTTTAAAAAGTTTGAAGGCGAGATAAAAAAACTATACCGCAAGCACAATCATTATATATGGCATGATGATAAGGGACTAATTGAATTTGCCGATGTACTGCATCATTTATCCTCCAATCTTGAAGAGGAAGGCGTTAAAAAAAATATGCCTTATAAGGATAGTTTAGATCAGTTATTTTATGCCGGAAACAGTGAACCTGATACCGAGTCTGAACTACTGGTAAGCTCAATGTATTTCTATTATGCTAAAAACGTATTACAGGGGCTTGATCCTTCAGAAAGTGAAGCTACAGGGTGGTACCTTCCACGTGACAGAGTAGACTATGTAAGTTACCTTGACACATTAATGAGAAAGCCGGAACTGATTAAAAAAGACAAAGACGAAGTTTTTACCGGATATTACAATCTTAGAAAAGGGCTTGAAAAATACCGTACCATTGAAAAGAATGGTGGGTGGAATACCAAAATCGCTTTTGAGAATGGTGTAAAATCACTTAAACCAGGTGATTCGTCGGTTACTGTAGCCGAGGTTAGAAAAAGGCTTTTTACAGAAGGTTACCTAAAAAATGATTCGGGCAAAAAAGTATTTGATAACGAATTACTTACTGCTATTAACAGCTACGAAAAAGTACATTACAGGAACCAGAGTAAAGCCATCACTAAAGATATTCTTGCAGAACTTAATGTTTCGGTAGAAGAGCGTATAAAAACCATTACCGTTAACATGGAACGTTGCCGTTGGGTACCATCATCCATAAACAGCAAGAAAGAATACATAGCTGTAAACATTCCTTCATACAGGTTATATTATTTTAGAGATAAAGATACCGTATTGATATCTAACGTAGTTGTTGGTAAGGCTCTGCATAAAACCGTAATTTTTAGCGGTGAAATGAGCTACCTGGCATTTAGTCCTTACTGGAATGTCCCTACAAGTATTCTTAGAAACGAAATAGAGCCCGCTATTGCTAAAAACCCTGATTATCTTGCCCAGCACAATATGGAATGGAACGGCAAAAGCGTAAGGCAAAAACCGGGTAAAAATAACTCGTTGGGGTTGGTTAAGTTTATGTTCCCAAATTCAAATAATATTTACCTGCACGATACTCCGGCAAAAAGCCTGTTTAATAGAGAAGACAGAGCCTTTAGCCACGGATGTGTAAGAGTACAGAAAGCACGTGAACTTGCTATAGCCATTACCTCTAAAGACGGAGGTTGGACTGAAAAACAGGTAGATGCCGCCATGCATAAAAGCAGTGAAAATATATACAGGCTCAAGGAAAAAATTCCTGTATTCCTTACCTATTTTACGGCTTGGGCCGATAAGAACGGTAACGTAGTGTTTTTTGATGATGTTTATAAACGTGATGACCGACTAGCAGATATGCTTTATATGTAACAAAATCCCCTCACTTGAGGGGATTTTTTATATAATATCGGTAATGTAAACCGAAACAGGCTCCTGTAGAAATTCAGATGACTTTTCAATAAACCCTGTTATATAGGGTTGTTTATTGTGTAAGTCAATGCCTTCCCTATTCTTTCAAATTTCATGGAAAATAAAAAGATGCGGTTCGGTTTGTGACTGGTGTAGTTCATACTTAAGGCAGGCTTTTCCTTAATGGAATAAAATACCATTTCCTGCAATATAGCCTTTGTTTCCTGAATCTTTTCAGGTAGACTCTTTATACTATGGCGGTTAAATTAATTTACGACATGCGTAAAAATTTCGGTACGAGAAAGAAGACAATATATGCCGATGAGATAGAAAGCATCAAAAAAATATTCAGGAAAGAAATGGAGAGGCCATTACCATAATATTTTAACATTTTGCAATTACCTATATTATAGCTATATGCGCGCTATTGCCCGATATAGTTGCAAAATTGGAAAATTTTTCGTAATTTAACAGAGTAAATTTTTGTTAAAAACACCTTATATAATCACTTCAATGAAAACACAAAAAATCGTTATCCTTTCGGTCATACCGCTCTTAATTCTGGCTGTATTATGGATAACCACACAGGCATTCCATATGCTTAGTGCAAAATCAGACACTCAGGTGCTTGGTGGTGTAGTTTTGCTGTGTGTTACTTTTTTCTTCCTTCTTAAATCAATATTATACATACGCAAAAAACTATTTTAAAAACAATGAAAAAGAGAATTACTTTTATTTTTACCGCCTTAATTTTAGGCGTATTCATGCTTATTGCATTTATTTCATGTAACGAACGTATAGACGCAGGTTACGAAGGTATATTGGTTAAACTATACGGTAGTGACAAAGGGGTTCAGGATGTGAGCCTTGTTACCGGTAGGGTTTGGTACAATCCGCTTACAGAGGATGTATACGAATTCCCTACCTATGTACAAACCATAAACTATGAATCGTTTACGGTTAATGCTAAAGACGGTTCCGTTTTCTCGGTAGATCCTACCCTATCTTTTAAAGTAAAAGACGGGCACAGTCCGGTAATATTTAAAAAGTACCGTAAAGACATCAAGGAAATTACCGAAACAACACTGTTTAACTACATTAAAGATGCTTTCCGTATTGAGTTCAACAAGTATACTACCGACAGTATTATAAGTAACCGTGAAAGGTTTGAGCATTCTATTCAAACCAATATGGGCGACTTACTAAACAGAGAGGGGTTTTCACTGGAACAAATGACAAGCGGTATAGAGTACCCTGAATCAATCACTCAGGCCATTAATGCCAAAAATGCTGCTGTACAACAGGCTATGAAAGTTGAAAACGAGCTTAAAATTGCTCAGGCTGAAGCCAAAAAACTAATTGTACAGGCCGAAGCCGAAGCACGTGCTAACGAGCTACGTAAACAGTCGTTAAACAGCTTGCTTATACAACAGCAGTTTATAGAGAAATGGGATGGTAAAACCGCCATATACGGCAACTCCCCTGCTTTCTTTAAGAGTGTAAACTAAAGTATTAAAAATAAAACGGTTACCACATAATCCCGAAGCCTGTGCTTCGGGATTTTTTGTTTCTTAAAATTAGCTTAAGAAACACCTATGCATACACTTACAGCAGCAAAATCAGCGTTAATTTGTATAAATTTATAATCATGAAAAAAATAATAATCTTACTATTGCTAATAACTGCTCCTGCTTTTGCCCAAAGCTGGAATTATAATATAGATGATGCAAAGGCACTTGCAGCTAAAGAAAATAAAAATATCATTCTTGTTTTTTCGGGGTCAGACTGGTGTGCTCCCTGCATAAAACTGGACAGGAACATATGGCAATCGGAGGAATTTAAAAAAGAGTCTGGTCAAAAATGGGTACTGCTTAAAGCTGACTTCCCTAAAAAGAAACAAAATGCCCTACCGGAAGCACAACAAAAGCATAACGACCAACTGGCAGAAAAATACAACCGTGAAGGTTATTTCCCGCTGGTGGTAGTAATAGATAAAACAGGAAAAGTACTGGGTAAAACCGGTTTTAAAAATATATCCCCTAAAGAATACATCGAACTGTTGCATTCAATGGAAAAATAGGCCATGAAAAAAATAATGTTCTTTTTGCTGCTGCTATGCTTTACAGGCAGCTACGGGCAAATAGCCCACAAAAGGAAACTTTCCATGCTGGGAAGCCCTTTTGAGATTACGGTAATAGCAAAAGATACGGTACAGGCAAACAAATACATAGACCTTGCCGTTGCAGAAGTAAAACGTATAGAAAATATTATATCCGACTGGATCCCCACTACGCAGGTTTCGGCAATTAATGATAACGCCGGAATAAAGCCCGTAAAGGTTAGTGAAGAACTGATGGCGCTTATTGAAAGGGCAATCAGTATATCCAAGCTAACCGATGGGGCTTTTGATATTTCGTATGCCTCAATGGACAGGATTTGGAAATTTGACGGCAGTATGAAAGAAATGCCATCGGAAGAAGCTATTAAAAAATCAGTTGAGAAAATAGGATATGAAAAAATAATCCTTGATAAAAAAAACAGTACTGTATTCCTTAGAGACAAAGGAATGAAGCTTGGAATGGGCGGTATTGGTCAGGGTTATATAGCCGATAAGATAAAAGAACTGCTTTATACCAACGGATGTACATCGGGACTTGTAAACGTATCGGGCGATATTAATGCCTGGGGCAAACAGCCGGACGGAAGCCAATGGACAGTAGGTATTGTAAACCCTATGAACAAAAGCAAGGTGTTTGCCATGTTCCCGCTGGAAGACAGTGCTATTGAAACATCGGGCAGTTACGAAAAATATGTGGTGTTTAACGGTAAGCGTTACTCCCACATTATTGACCCGAGAACGGGATATCCGGCAACGGGAATTGTAAGTGTTTCGGTATTTGCTAAGACCACTGAGATTTCAGATGCCCTTGCCACTTCGGTTTTTGTAATGGGCATAGAGGTTGGCCTCAACCTTATAAACCAGCTTAAAGGCATAGAATGTATAATAGTAGACGATAAAGGAAACATTCACGTTTCACAGAATATAGATATAGAGAAATACAAACCATGAAAAAGATACTAATACTGGGCGTAGTGCTAATGGCATTACAGTCGTGCAACTCGGTTAAAGAATACGAAAAACAGTATATAAACGATCCCGATATGAAACTATCGGCACGCCCCACCGAACGTTTTGAAACCAATTTTCAGGTATACAGGGAAGCCGCAGCAGGTGCTAACGGAGGAAAAACAGGAGGAGGCTGTGGCTGTAATTAAGCATGAAACGATTTACATTATTTAGCATATTATTATTAACCTCAGTTGCCGCAATGGCACAACAGGAACAGGATAGCACTCAAGTAGCCTATAAAAAGAGAGTACTGGAAAGTACCGAAGTCGACTTTTTAATGAGTTATTACCAGCAGGATGGTGTACACTCTGCTGTTGCAGGAGGTAAAGGTATGGAGAAACTGTCTGACGTTACTCCTACTATAGTGGTAGCAATGCCATTGAATGATGACGATGTTCTGACCGTAGATGCCGGATTGTCGGCCTATTCATCCGCATCTTCGGGGAACATCAATCCGTTTGACAGCAGTACGCCAAGTCCGTGGCAGGCAAGTTCGGGAGCATCCGCTTCAGATATGCTTACTTCACTTGTGGTAAATTACAGCCATAGTTCAGACGACAGAAACGATATTTGGAATGCCCATCTTTCGGGATCTACCGAATATGATTATTCATCATTAGGCTTTGGCGGTGGTTATACCAAACTGTTTAACGATAAGAATAGTGAAGTTAACGTTTCGGGTAATGTATACCTGGACAGCTGGAGACCTATTTACCCTAAAGAGTTACAGGATTTTTACAATAACGGTTACGACCTTAACGGAGGGATATTCAATTACTTTACCATTACCGGTAATACTGACTATAACCCAAGTAGGTTTTCGCCACATCCTAAAAAGAACAGAAACTCCTACTCTATATCATTCAGCTTCTCGCAGGTAGCTACAGATAAGATGCAGTTCTCCCTATTTGCCGATTTACTATATCAGCAGGGATTACTCTCTACCCCTTACCAAAGGGTATATTTTGCCGATGTGGCCGATTCTTTCATCAACGAGTTCCATCTTGCCGATGATATAGAACGCCTGCCGGATAACCGCTTTAAACTCCCTGTAGGGGCACGATTAAACTATTATGTTAACCAATGGCTTGTGGTACGCACCTACTACCGTTTTTATACTGACGACTGGGGGTTAAGCTCACACACTGCCAATATAGAATTACCAATAAAACTGAACGACAGGTTCACGGTGTTCCCTATGTACAGGTATTACACACAACAAGGGTCCAAATACTTTGCTCCATATAACATGCATTTGTCTACAGAGCAGTATTACACCAGTGATTATGACCTTTCTACTTTCGATGCCCATCAGTATGGTTTCGGTATAAACTATACCGATATTTTTGCCGCAGCAAGAGTTTGGGGCTACGGAATAAAAAACATTGACCTGCGTTTTAACCACTACTCCCGCAGTGACGGATTGGACGCAAATATTGTATCTTTCGGTATCAAATTTGTACAACAGTAAATTATGAGAATCCTTATAGCAGAAGATGAAAAAGGCATTACCAACTTCCTTAAGCAGGGGCTTGAGGAAGAAGGTTTTGAGGTATTCATTTCTGAAAACGGAAAAGATGCTTATAACGATATAATAGATAAAAACCCCGACCTAATACTGCTGGACTGGATGATGCCCGGCTTTACGGGTATAGAAGTATGCCGTGCCGTAAGGGCAACCGACACCAAAACCCCTATTATTTTCCTTACGGCAAAAGATACCGTGCAGGAAACCATTGAAGGACTTAAAGCGGGAGCTAACGATTATATCAAGAAACCGTTTAGTTTTCAGGAACTGGTAGAGCGCATTAACATTCACTTCCGTTATATGCAGGATAGCAACGAACTTACCATAGGTAATACCCGTATTATACAAAACAAGCATCAGGTGTGGCATAACGGTAAAGAGGTTGCCCTTACCCAAAGGGAATACGACCTGTTAGTTTACCTTATTCAAAACAAGGGTAACGTTTGTACGCGCCAGCAAATAATAGAGGACGTATGGGATATTCATTTTGAATATGATACCGGGGTTATTGATGTTTTTATAAATGCCCTCCGCAAAAAACTCAACCTTAAAAAAGAGGACGACTTTATTAAAACAGTGCGCGGAATAGGCTATATTGCAGAAGAATAACCCATAAAGACTCCCCCAGTGAAAGCCATATCGTTTTCTTTTCGCAACCGTATTGCATTTTACTATATTGTGAGCACTGCCCTGCTTGTGTTTGCTGTGTTTGTGGTTATTTATTTTACCGTACGCCAAAGCGTATACAGCGATGTGGAACGCGACCTGAGTATTGAGGTAGCCGATTTGATGACCGAAATCAGTATAAACGATACAGGCTTTGCCATACAGGACTCACTGGAATGGCAGGAAAAAGAACATAACACGCTGGACATAAACCCTATTTTTATTGAGTTTGTAGATGCCGACGGTAATTATACTGATAAGTCGCCCAACCTTAAGGAGTCGTTCCTGCACATAAAACACAAAAAGAAGAAAACCCTCTCTTACGATACCTGGCTGCAAAACAAGTCGATTAGGCAGATAGAAGTACCCGTAACCAGTAACGATAATGTGGTAGGTTATATATTGGTTGCCGCCCCGCTTGAAGATGCTGCAATGGTGATTGACAACCTGAGCAAAATACTTTGGATAGCCTATCCCCTTGTTTTGGTAGTACTGTTTATTATTGCCCGTATTATTGCGGGGCGTAGTATTAAGCCTGTAGCATCTATAATGAGTACGTCAAACGATATTACACGTGATAACCTTACCTCACGTATTCCGTTACCGCCCAATAAAGACGAACTATACACACTATCGCAAACCATAAACAACCTGTTGGACCGTATACAAAATGCCATTGAGCGCGAAAAGCAGTTTACAAGCGATGCCTCACATGAACTACGCACTCCCCTTGCCGTAATAAAGGGAACTCTGGAAGTATTGATACGCAAGCCCCGTGACCGTGAGGAATATGAAGAGAAAATAAACTTTTGCATCAGCGAAGTTAACCGCCTTAACCACATGGTAGATCAGCTATTGCTATTGGCGCGTTTTGAAAACCAAAAACAGTCCATTAAGCCCGAAAGCGTTTACCTTAATTCAGTATTACTGGATACCCTTACCCGCTATTCACAAACGGTAAAGGATAAAAATATACAACTGGTAACCGAAATTGATAAGGACTACTATCATGAAACCGACGAATACCTGTTTTCCATTATTGTAAACAACCTTATCTCGAATGCCATTAAGTATTCGCCCGATAATGGTAAAATAACCGTATCCATAAACCGGAACGACGGTACCTGTATTACCATAACCGATAACGGTATGGGTATACCGGCGCACGACCTGCAAAAAATATTCAATCAGTTTTACCGCTCCAAAGCAACCGAACACAGCAACATTAAAGGTACGGGGCTTGGGCTTTCTATCGTAAAACGCCTATGCTCTCTACTGGGTATCGCTATTGATATTTACAGTAAAGAGGAAAAGGGTACTACGGTTAGGTTGTTTTTAAAATAAGAACTTCTACTCTATTATACAAAAAATCCCAAAGTGTATGCTTTGGGATTTTTTGTTACGTGTTTATACGTAATAAGCTATGTGTAAAATACTGCATTTTAACCTGTTGAATATTTAACACTTAAATTTTTACTAAATTGTGTTAATAACCAGTAAATGAATATATTATGTCTATTCCTAAATTAAGTGACAAAGATTTAAAAAATCTGATTTTAAATGAGAATGCATATTTCTATAAAAAATCAAAAAAATTAACAAAGACTGCTATAGAAACAGCTTTTAGAAGTTCAAAAGATGATAAAGGTGCTAAAAAAAAATATGTTCCAATCATTAAAAAACCTTTTAATAATAGTGAAGGAGTTGAAATTGCAACATATTCGTTAGATATTTTTGAATTCGAATCAAAACCAACTTTTCTCAAAAATTCTAACTCATATTTAATTGAGAAAAAATTTGGGCTATTTCTTATAATTGAAATTGAAAATTATATAGGTATCATTCGCCGAAATGTATCTGGAATCAAAAAACTTATAAATGAATATACTGAAGGAATTGACTATGATGTTATATCAAGATTCTTAGTTACCGAAAACAGTAAATTTGAAAAAATAGAAGCCAGTAATATGAATACTTCAGAAATAGCAACTCATAGAAAGATTTCTGAAGGAAAAGATTTAAAAGCTTTTTATTCTAGGTTTGGAGCTAGTAAAGAAATATTAAATAGTATTAGAATAGAAGAATCTGATCATAAACATACGATATCAATAAAAACATCAAGAGTCAATTCCTTTAATCTTAAAACTGAGTTCAATGAAATCATATATTGGATCGTAGATACTCTAAAATTAATTGATAAAGCCTACATTACTCTTCCAAAAAGTAGTTTTCTTGATGGGTTTGCTAAACGTATTGATTTTAAAAGTATAATTAATAGTATTGAGCCAAACTATCTTTTTATAAAATTCTATGATTTATTAGATGAAGTCGAAAGAGGAAATTTATCTGATTGTTACATGTTCGAAGATGGAGAAAAAATAGATTTATCTTTAGAAATGGTAATTAATGAGTACCAAGGCTTAATCCCTCTAACAAAAATTGAAGAAAAGAAATATACTGCAGATGAAACAATATTAAATATTAGAGAAAACGGCTTTTCTCTATATAATAAGTTTTTCAAAAAAATTAAGCTAGAGTTTGATAATGGTTATAAAACATCACTAAATACGTATATCAATAGTAATAATAACTTTATAGTAAATTTTAAGGAGTTTGAATACATTTATACACAGAAAAAAATTTTTAAGGATAGTAAACTTTTAGAAAATCTAGATTTCTTTTTTGAAACATTTATAGCAAGAGAAGAATTAGAAAATATTACATCAGAAAAAGGGGCAGAAAGTGATTTCACCGTAGATACTATAAAATTTAATCAGCACTCCTTATTTGGACATATAGAAAATTATGAAGCTAAAAATTCAAAAGTATTAATTTGTGAAGATAAAGGTACTGAATGGGGAGATTTTATCTCTGCTGATGACACTAATATTAGTTTTTATCATGCAAAGTATTCTAGTAAAGGCTTATCTGCTACACGCTTGGGAGAAGTTTTTGATCAAGCACAAAAAAACTTAGGTTTTTTAGATTTAAATAATGAGTTAATTGAACGTAGAAAACAAAAATGGAATGAATATTTTAAACATTCAAATACTATAACTAAAATAAGTAGAATAAGAAAATGCCCTAAAGGAGAAAATAAAATAGAAATTATAAAGAATTTAATTTCACATACTTCATCAAGCCCTTATGTAAAAAGAAGAATATTTATTGTTGTAAACTTCATTAGTAAAAGTAAGTTGGAAGAAAAGATAATAAGATTAAAGAAAAATGAAAACTTTAAAAATAAAGAAGTTATTATTCAAATTCTATGGAATATAAATTCTATTCTCTCTATTGCACAAGAAAGAAATGTAGATTTTAGAATTATATGTAAACCTTAATAATTGAAATGATTAAACATCTTCACTCATAATCAAAACATTCTTTATATTTACGCCAAACCACGCTATATATAAATGAAATTTGAAATACCCTTTAATCCTGCCCTTTACAGGGAAAAAACTATTGATGCCCTTAACCACCTTTGGTACACCAGGGTAAGAAACACCCATTTGTTACTGGCACAGGCCATATTAATTACCGGTATTGGCGGTTGGTTTTTAGTTTCGGGGCTTGGCGTGGCAAATGCAGGGTATGTGTTTATAGCTGTAGGGTTGCATTTGGCTATCAACTGTATTAACCACTACATAAACATCAGTAAGAACAGGAGAAAACAACACCGCCTTATTGAAGCTGCAATCCAAAAATGGAAAAACACAACCGGAGTACTGGAGTTCACTAAAGAGGCTTTACATTATACGACAAACGGAGTGGCAATAACCCTAAGTTGGGATAACTGCACCAGTTTTAAGGTAATTAATAAAAACAGCGTACTGTTGTATTTTGATACATCGGCTACACCGGCTTTCATCATCTCTAAAAAAGAAGTAACCCAAGAGGGCTTTAACGATATCATTTCCTTCCTTGAAGACAAAAACTGGTACCCTACTGCCATGCCTTCGGTTTAAACACCTGTTTCCCATAAGGGTAACAAAAAGGGCTTCTTTATAAAAATTCGCTATTTTTACAGCACAAAACTGCTTTGTAAAAGCTGTACTTAGTAACCATGAGCAAAACACCACAATTACGTACCGTAAACGTAACGCGTTATGTTACCCCGCTGCGCGAGGGCGGTTCGCTGCCTGCTATTGCCGAGGCTGACGACGACTTTAAATACGTACTTAAATTTCGCGGTGCCGGACACGGAACCAAAGCCCTTATCGCCGAACTTATAGGTGGTGAAATGGCACGATTACTGGGTTTACCCGTACCCGAACTGGTGTTTGCCAATCTTGATGAAGCTTTCGGACGTACCGAAGCCGACGAGGAAATTCAGGATTTACTACAGTTTAGCCAGGGGCTTAACCTTGCCCTGCACTACCTTTCGGGGGCTATAAACTTCGATCCAGTTGTTACAACTGTCGATGCTAAAATGGCGTCACAAATTGTATGGCTAGACGCTTTTATTACCAATGTAGACCGTACCTTCCGTAATACCAATATGCTTATATGGCACAAGGAACTGTGGCTTATAGACCACGGTGCTTCGCTGTATTTCCACCATTCGTTTAACGATCCTCAGGCTGCTGCGGTAACTCCGTTTGCTTTGATTAAAGATCATGTACTGCTGCCACAGGCAACCCTGCTGAACGAGGTGAATACCGAGTATAAAGCATTGCTTAACGAAGAGAAAATACGCTCCATTACAGCACTTATCCCTGCCGAATGGATGGACTGGCAGGATAACGACCTTGAGCCGGAACAGGTGCGCGAAGTGTACACTCAGTTCCTGCTAACGAGATTAGAAAACAGTGATATTTTTGTAAATCAGGCTAAAAATGCAAGATAAACACCTATATGAATATGCCGTGATTCGCGTTGTTCCCCGTGTGGAGCGCGAAGAATTCCTAAATGTAGGGGTTATAGTGTTTTGCAAAAGGCAAAAGTTCGTTAAGGCGCTTTATACTATCAACGAACCTAAAATACTGCTGTTCTCTCCGGAAACCGATATCGACCAGATAAAACAAAACCTGGAATCGTTTGAAAAAATAGCACGGGGCGCCAAAGACGGCGGACCAATCGCGCAAATGGAAGCCCCCGAACGTTTCAGGTGGCTAACGGCTGTGCGTAGTTCGGTTATACAAACCTCAAGGCCGCACCCCGGATTTTGTAGTGATATGGAAAAACTGACACAACGTCTGTTTGAAGATTTGGTGTTATAGATAGGAGATATTAGTAGTGAGATTATTAGATGAAAAGATATTTATGAGATTTCTCAATTCTCAATTCTAATTACTAAAATCGTCCTGATTTCCCCCTCTGCGTGTCAAATATACACACCCTTGTATGAGGGTTTCGTTTATAACTTTGTAGTATACAAATCAACAAACGAACAGTTATGACAAAAATCAATCAAATTTTTATTAACCTTCCGGTAAAAGACCTTAACAGGTCTATCGAATTTTTCACTAAAGTAGGCTTTACTTTTAACCCTCAGTTTACAGATGAAAATGCAACGTGCATGATTATAGGAGAAAACATGTTTGCAATGCTGCTTACCGAAAAGTATTTTAGTACCTTTATTACCAAACCGATAGCAGATGCTAAAAAAGCAACAGAGGTAATCACGGCACTATCTGTAAGCAGTCATGAAGAAGTGGAAAGCATAATAGAAAAAGCTTTTGCTGCCGGAGGTAAACAATACAAAGACCCTATAGATTACGGATGGATGTACAACCGCAATTTTGAAGATTTAGACGGACATCAATGGGAAATATTCTATATGGATATGAGCGCCATGCCAACCGAATAGCACATCTTATCTTTTATCCATTCCCGCTTTGCATTCAAAGCGGGTTTTGTGTTTTTAGGCGGTAACTAAATCACTTTTATTTATAAGGTATATGTATTGAAACATACAGTGAGCTGCTACTGCTCCAAACAAATGCCATAAAAAATGTGTCCCGAAACTCACCCAGCCCCAACCATCGCCAACACGGAAAGCAAGTGCAAAAATAAAGGCGATTAATGCCATCCCTACCCATAACCCATTTTCAAACTTCGTTTTTACTAAATAAGCCAGTACGGGGAATAGTACCATAGCAGCCATAGCCGCATAGTTAATGTTTATAAGTAAATGCCTGTCTCCCGTAATTACATTTTGCAACAAAAACTGAAAACCTATATACAACAGTATTAACCCTAAGGCATAATACCATTTTGTAAGTCGGGTTAAAAAGTAAATACCCGCAGCTATACACAACAGCATTATAGGCAGCCAGTCCATTATAATAAAAATACTCCACTGTCGAAGTCCGTGGTATACCGTTCCCCCTATCCCACCAATATACAGCAGTATAACAGCGCTAAACAAAAAGGTATGCTGCCTTGCTTTTCCCCACAATTTAAAGGTCCAGTAAAATGCCAAAAACAAAAACAGTATAGAGGTAATGGCGTTTAACGGTTCGGGAAACAAATTTTCCATGTTGGTTTCGGTATAAATTATTCCGCCATCGGGAGGAGGTATTTGAAAAAACAGCATAATTTATTATATTGCATTTAGGGTTATTTAACCTGTTAGAGCCTGCATAGTGCAGTATGTTAAGTTTTAAAGGTTTTCTAAATTTATAAAAAAGACCTAAAATACTGAAACTAAATTTTTTAAAAAAACACACCTTCAAATATTACTCTATAGGACAGCTATGAAAAGTAGCGTGCTTAAACACATGTTAATAAAAATTACTAATTTTACCCGCTAATTAAAGGACAACTAATGGAGCTTTACATAAAATATAACATAGACCAGATGTGTAAAGTTCTGCTACAGCAGCAATTAGACAAATTTGAGATTGACTGCAAAGTAACCGAACCCGGATATGTCAAATTCAGGGAAAACATCCCGATGGAAAAATATAATCAGCTGATTGACTCCCTAAAGGAATATGGCATTGAGATCGTTGACAATCAAAAAAGTATATTGGTACAAAAAATCAAGAATGCCATTATAGAAATGCTTTATGCAGATAAGGGCGTACAGTCGTTAAAAATATCGTCATACCTTTCTGAAAGGCTTAATGAAAGTTACCGCACCCTCTCACAGGTGTTCTCGGAAGTTACCTTTATATCCATAGAAAATTTTATAATCCTACATAAAATTGAAAGAGTAAAACAGCTGTTAATGACAGAAAGTCTTTCCCTTACCGAAATTTCATTCATGATGAACTACAGCAGCGTCGCCTATCTGTCGCAGCAGTTCAAAAACATAACCGGGGTTACTCCTACCACCTTTCAAAAAATAATGAGGCAAAAAAGAATAGCTGAAAATAATATATAAGCCTGTATATGCTGCATACTCACTTACACATTATGCTTGCAGACGACGATGAAGACGATCGCCTGTTTTTTACCGAAGCCTTTGAAGAGGTTAAAATTAAGTATACCCTTACCACATTTAACGACGGGGTATCACTTATGAAACATCTTGTGGTTAAAGAGAATCCTCTCCCGGACATTATTTTTCTTGACCTTAACATGCCCCGAAAATCAGGTATGGAATGCTTAAGGGAAATCAGAAACAGTGAACGACTTAAAAACATTTCGGTAGCTATATATTCCACCTCTTCTTCAGATCATGATGTGGAACAGACATTTATATCAGGAGCCAATGTATACATCAAAAAACCTTCGGATTTTACCGAACTCAAAAAAATACTTTCAGATGTAATTCACATCAACTGGCAGTATATTACAGACGGACTTAATAAAGATAGTTTTATACTTAATTTTTAGTAAGTAAAGTATTTATAATTTAAAGCAGGGATGTTATAATATTCTGCATAACTCACTGCAACTCTAATATTAACAGCTTGTAAACAGATATTCGGTATTAATTAAACTATATTTGTTTCAAACCCGCTTAAAATTAATAGGCCATGAATAATGAATTAACAATATTTTATACCGATGACGACCAGGAAGATATTGATTTCTTCAGGGAAATTATCGACATTATAGATACTAATGTAAAAGTGGTTACGCAACGCAACGGTGAAGAGTTACTGCACGCGTTAGATAACCCGCCTCCCACTCCGTACCTTGTATTCCTTGATATTAATATGCCGGGAATGAACGGACTTGAAACATTGAGACGTATGCGCGAGTCTGAGAAGCATAAAGATTTACCTGTAGTAATGTTCTCTACTTCAAGCGATGATATTACCATACAGCAAAGTAAAGACCTTGGAGCATCTTTTTATGTACCTAAATCGGGGGCTTTCGATAAGCTTAAAAAATCTATCGAACATACCCTTAAAATCAACTGGGATAAGTTTAGTGTAGAGGCTAATAACTTCGTGTATTTCAGCTAAGAAGATTTTTTTATTATGAATAACGATATTACGACTGCCGAAACGTTTTTGGAAAGATTACGTACCAAAACATCGGTAGCCCATACAAATCTGGAAAAGCTTCCTGTTTCAGAATCAATAACAGATCCTGAAGTAACAGCTTCCCAGTACTTATATTACCTAAACCTTATGCATGATGTGGTTAAGCAGGCAGAAGAAGAGATTTTTCCAGCCCTTACCCCTATTATGCCTGATATAGCCGAGCGCAAAAAGGCATCACTTATAGAAAGTGATTTTAGTGCGCTGGGCTATGCCAAAATGCAAAACCAAAAACCTTTTAAAAACATAGAAGCCATGTCACCCGCCTTCAGGATGGGTATACTATATGTTATTGAAGGTTCTTCGCTTGGCGGAAGGGTTATATTAAAAAATATCAACACTGCTTTAGGCCTTACCGAAGATAATGGAACTGCTTACTTTGCCGGTTACGGTAATAAAACAGGTAGCAGGTGGAAATCTTTCCTTAATGCATTAACAGCTTATGAGAAAAAGCACAACAATGAAGACGAAATAATTGCCGGGGCAGAATATGCCTTTAATACCATTAGCAGGCATTTTACCCAAAACTAACCCTCATTAGTTTATGAATATAAAGGATATCGTAAATCGTGATATTGTAAACCTTACCAATTGTGAACAGGAACCCATACATATTCCGGGAAGCATTCAGCCACACGGATTTCTAATTGCCGTTCACTCCAACACTTACAAAATAGAATTTTGCAGCGGTAACAGTAAAAACTTTATCGATATTAGTCATGAACAGGTTTTAGGCAAAACCTTTAATGCCGTTTTTGGTGAACAGGCACTTACCCAACTGAAAGACTATATTGAAAAAAAGCTTATGCTTTCATCAAGTCTGCTTAAAATAAGTCTGTTTGACAAGCATTTTGTATGTACGGTTCACAAAAGCAATTCCCTTTATATTATTGAGGCCGAACCGGCAAGCGTAAACGAGATAGACGCTTCCCGCGAATACAACAATACATCACAGTTCCTGTCTTACATGCACGATACCAATACGTTTAAGGAATTGTGCCAGCTTGTAGCCAAAGGAACACGCGATATTACAGGCTATGACCGTGTAATGATTTATCGTTTTGATAAAGATTATAACGGAGAGGTTTTTGCCGAAAGTGTACGGGAAGACCTTGAGCCGTTTTTAGGCTTACATTACCCGCATACCGACATACCTAAGCAGGCACGTGAACTCTATATGCAAAACCTGCTGCGTATTATTACCGATATTGATTATACTCCGGTTCCTATATATACCATAGACAACAGCGAGAATAAAAATCTGGACCTAAGCCTTTCTGTTTTAAGAAGTACCTCTCCTATACACGTGCAATATTTGCATAACATGGGAGTTGGCGCCACACTTACCATATCGCTTATTTACCAGAAAAAATTGTGGGGGCTAATCGCCTGCCACCATTACTCTCCTAAAAACCTGTCGCCCGAACTAAGACTGGCAGCTAAGTTACAGGGACATTTTATTACCTCACAAATTGATCTTAGGCAAAAGAATGAGGAATACGAACTGTCACAAAAAACAAATGCAGCACTGGAGAAAGTTAATGCTATTGCTTTAACAGAGAATCATACTTTTGATGAGCTTATAGCTTCGCCTCATTTACTGGAGCTATGTAACGCATCGGGAGTTTCCATACTAATAAACAATACGGTATACAAAAACGGACTTACCCCTCCTGATGAGGAAATACAAAAACTATCCAGCTGGCTGGCTACATATACACAAAACGGACATACACATACCGACAAGCTTATCAGCTTATTACCGGAATATAAAGATATGTGCGAAGATACTTCTGGGCTCATATACCATTCACTTGATATAGAAAGTAACAACTGTATTATATGGTACAGACCCGAAACGAAGAAGGAAGTAAATTGGGCTGGCGACCCAAATAAATCAATCATTAAGGATAAAAAAGGGCTTTCGCCGAGAAACTCTTTTAAACTTTGGAAAGAAATAGTAGACTGCCAAAGCAAGCCTTGGGAAAAACCCGAACTGGACACGGCAGCAACTTATGCTTATAGCCTGCAAAGACAAATAAACCTGTTAATCATTACGCAGGAGGAGGAAAAATACCGTAAACTGAGCGAGTTATTAAAAGAAACCAATTCTGAGCTTGAAAATATCAACTGGATAAGCACACACGACCTGCAGGAGCCGTTACGCAAAATACAGCTTATCTCATCAAGAATATTAAGTACAGAACAGGATATCCCTGAAAAAGTTGAAGATTCTATAAGACGAATGAACAGTTCGGCAAATAGGATGCAAACCCTACTTATTGATATACTTAAATACACGCGCCTAAAACATGAGGACAGTAATTTTGAACCGGTTAACCTTACCGATATTGTTAACGATGTTATTATCGAATTACATGAAACTATCGAGGAAAAACAGGCCGAGGTACAGGTGGATCAGCTTCCTGTAATACAGGGAATACCATTCCTTTTAAAACAACTGTTCTCTAACCTGATAAGCAACTCCATCAAATATTCAGCTCACGACAGAAAGCCTGTAGTAAAAATATCTGCAGAAGCAGTACCTGTAATACATAATGATGCTGATAAAATGCTATACCGACTGGTTTATGTAGCCGATAACGGTATAGGTTTCGAACAGGAATATGCCGAATCTATATTCAATATATTTACAAGGCTGAATTCCTCTTCCGAATATAAAGGATCGGGGGTTGGGCTGGCGCTTTGTAAAAAGATAGTACAAAACCACAACGGGTACATTTCGGCAACAGGAAATTTAGACGAAGGAGCGGTAATCAGTATTTATTTCCCGGCAAAAAGGGTAGTCAGGTAATTGGCTCTCCTTTCCTTACGCGAACTGCCTACAGTAGCCAGTGTTTTATCCTGCTCCCTGCCAAACAGCAAGTGCTTGGAACTGCCCACTATCTGCGCCGAATAAATTCCTGTATGCCCTGAAAAAAGGTAAGCAACTACACAGGCAATCGCTATAAACACGGCACTATCGGCTCCAAAAAGCTCTATACCCATAAGCGTACAGGCAATTGGTGTATTAGTAGCCCCCGAGAAAACAGCCACAAAACCCATTCCTGCGAGTAATGCCAAAGGTAACGGCACAAAAAATGCCAGTGCATTACCCAGTGTAGCCCCTATAAAGAACAAAGGTGTTACCTCTCCCCCTTTAAAACCTGCACCAAGAGTAAAGGAAGTAAACAGTATTTTAAGTAGAAAATCGTATGAAGTAAGATCCTGACTAAAGGCATCTACAATTACCGGAACACCTAAACCTATGTATTTTGTAGTACCAATTGCAAATACAGCAACAGCGATTACTATACCACCCACAAAAGGTCGTAACGGAGAATAACTGATTTTAGATTTGAAAAGTTCGCCCCAAAAGTGTGTCATTCGGGAAAAAAGCATAGCTGTGAGCCCAAATCCAATACCTACTCCTGCTGCTAACAGCAGGTTAAGCGGTGTCATTTCGGGAACAAAAGGAATATGGTAATGCGTGTGCCCCACTCCCCATAAATGGCAGCTATAATTAGCTACTACAGCAGTAAGGAAACTAGGTAGTATCGCCTCATAACGCATCATTCCCAAAACCAAAACCTCTAACGCGAAAACAGCTCCCGCCAACGGTGTACCGAATACAGAGGCAAAACCTCCACTAATACCTATAATAATAAGTATTTTACGGTCACGCGGACGCATTTTAAAAATCTTGGTGAGCTGATCGGCAATGGCGCCACCCATTTGCACGGCTGTACCCTCACGCCCCGCAGAACCACCAAAAAAATGTGTGGCAATAGTACCAAACAATACCAGTGGCGCCATACGGAAAGGAATAACCTGTTTAGGGGTATGGAGTTCTTCCAGCAGCATATTGTTGCCTTTAACAACACTACTGCCAAAATAATGATATAGGAGTCCGATTATGAGTCCGCCCAAAGGTAATAAGGCAATAATCCAAATATGGTTTTCACGCCAATTTGTAGCCCATTCAAGCGAAACTAAAAAGAATGCCGAAGCAGAACCGCACAGTATCCCGACAATTGCCGAAATAAGCAGCCACTTTAAAAGATAAAAAAATTGTGGAATCTGTTCGACAGATGCAATGAGTCCTCTTAATGATTGTTTATTCATGTTACCTTGTTTATATAATAGATCTACACGGCAATTGCCGTAACTGTAGACGCCATCAGCCCTTTGAAGGGCAGTTCAAGGCAGACATCATTGCCTGTATTAAAAAAGCTACCTGTGGCAGCTTTTATTAGTTTTCGCTATTTCTGTTAGCTCTTCTCTCTTTGATTAACTCAACGGTTGCACCGCCTAACCAGTAAAACACGAAGCTTACAAGGAACATCATTAACCAAAATCCTATTGTTAAAATAGTTAGAAAGCCTAAGAAACCTAAGTATTGATGAAATTCGAACATGATCGTATATATGTTTATTCTAAATTCACGCCAAAGATAATCCTAAAATTTATTTTTACCAACACAAAAAACCAAAAAACCCACAAAATAATTTTATGAAATCGTTTTCAATACCTGGCTATATTGCTTATTTTTGGCTGAGTTTTTAAAACGCGTTCACAACATCAGTCAGTTACGTTTTAAAAAACCAAATCAAACTGAATTACAATAAATACACAAAAAATGGAATACAGAATAGAAAAAGACACCATGGGTGAAGTGAAAGTCCCTGCAGACAATTATTGGGGCGCACAAACCGAACGTTCAAGAAACAACTTTAAGATAGGTAATGCCGCTTCTATGCCAAAAGAAATCGTAGAAGGTTTTGCTTACCTTAAAAAAGCTGCTGCCTATGCTAACCACGATTTAGGCGTACTATCTGTAGAGAAGCGTGATGCTATCGCTCAGGTTTGCGACGAAATCCTTGCCGGTAAACTGGAAGATCAGTTTCCGCTTGTAATATGGCAAACTGGTTCGGGTACGCAAAGTAATATGAACGTAAACGAGGTTGTTGCAAACAGAGCTCAGGTTATTGCCGGAGGTAAAATTGGCGAAGGTGAGCCGGTACTTAAAGCTAACGATGACGTAAACAAATCCCAGTCTTCTAACGATACTTTCCCAACAGGTATGCACATTGCTGCTTACAAAGCTGTTGTGGAAATCACTATTCCGGGTGTAGAACAACTTCGTGATACTTTACACAAAAAGTCTCAGGAGTTTATGAACGTAGTAAAAATAGGCCGTACTCACCTTATGGATGCTACTCCCCTAACTTTAGGTCAGGAGCTTTCAGGTTATGTGGCACAGCTTAACTACGGTTTAAAAGCACTTAAAAATACTTTAGCTCACCTATCTGAAGTGGCCCTTGGTGGTACTGCTGTAGGTACAGGACTTAACACTCCTGAAGGATATGATGTAAAAGTAGCCGAGTACATCGCTAAATTTACAGGACATCCTTTTGTAACTGCAGAGAACAAATTTGAGGCTCTTGCTGCACACGATGCTATTGTGGAAACTCACGGTGCATTAAAACAGCTTGCTGTATCATTAAACAAAATAGCAAACGATATCCGTATGCTTGCATCTGGTCCGCGTTCGGGAATTGGTGAAATCCTTATCCCTGAAAACGAACCGGGATCATCTATCATGCCGGGTAAAGTTAACCCTACCCAATGTGAGGCTCTAACTATGGTTTGTGCTCAGGTAATGGGTAACGATGTGGCTATCACTGTAGGTGGCACTCAGGGTCACTACGAACTTAACGTATTCAAACCGGTTATGGCTGCTAACTTCCTACAGTCGGCCAGACTTATAGGTGATGCATGTGTATCTTTTGATGAGCACTGTGCGCAGGGAATTGAACCAAACCACACCCGTATCAACGAACTTGTAAGCAACTCATTAATGCTTGTAACTGCGCTTAATACCAAAATCGGTTACTACAAAGCTGCCGAAATCGCTCAAACAGCACACAAAAACGGTACTACTCTTAAAGAAGAGGCTGTACGTTTAGGTTATGTGTCTCCTGAAGATTTTGACGCTTGGGTTAAACCTGAAGATATGGTAGGTTCTTTAAAATAAGACATACTTAACTTTTATAAAAGACCCCGCAATAGCGGGGCTTTTATTTTACCCGAAAGTTCTACCGGGATTAAACTCTGTGATGTAAGAAAATTATAAATGAAGCGTTAATAAGCATCCGCTGTTTGAGGCAAAGCCGAGTTCGGATGGTTTAGCTGAATGAAATAATTTATAGTCTAAAGAGTTCAAGCCTTGAATTTTTGGTTCTTTTGTTTCAAGACAAAACAATCCTTATAAAACAAAAGCAGGAATAAATTATATTTGTTATATGGAAACAACCCTTCGTCCTGCCACTATAAACGACCTTGAAGGTATACTGGCTATAGTAAATCACAACATACTATACTCTACCGCTTTGTATGACTATAATGTGAAATCAATGGAGTATATACAACAGTGGTTTAAAGAAAAGCAGGAAGCAGAATGGCCCGTTATTGTTGCTGATATTAAAGGTAAGGTGGCAGGTTATGGTACTTATGGAACCTTCCGTACTAAAGACGGTTACAAATACACTGTAGAACATTCAGTTTATGTAAATGAGGAATATCATGGTAAAGGCATAGGGAAAATGCTCTTAGCCGACCTTATTGTACTTGCCAAAAAACAGGGTATGCACAGCATGATAGCTGGTATAGATGCCGAAAACAAAAGCAGTATAGAGTTCCATAAAAAATTCGGTTTCAGGGAAGCGGGATTATTAAAGGAAGTAGGCTTTAAGTTTAACCACTGGCTGGATGTAGTGTTTATGGAACTCCATTTATAGCTCTAATGCCTTTTCTCCATACGTTTTAAAATATCATTCATCATATCAATCTGCACCCTTTGTATCTCAATAAGCGATTGCTCCTGGTGTAGTATAAGGTGATCCAGCTTTTCATGAAGTAGCCTTATTTCAAGTTCACTTTTCAGGTTAATGAGATAATCGTTTTTAGCCCTCTCCCTATCTTTCTCCTCCTGCCTGTTTTGGCTCATCATAATTACCGGAGCCTGTAACGCTGCAAGGCAGGACAAAATCAGGTTAAGCAGGATAAACGGATAAGGATCAAAGGCCTTATTGGTAAGCCAAAAAACATTTAGCGCTATCCATGCTAACAGGAAAACCATAAACGATATAATAAATGTCCAGCTACCACCAAAAGTTGCTACCTTATCGGCTACGCGCTGCCCTACCGTATAAGTGGTAGTTTCTTCCTCATCGGCAAGGGTATTGCTAATAAGTGTCTTTTCGTTAAGCGATTCCACCACCTTTTGCTCCATATCGGTAAGCTCACCCATTTGGGTATTCATAAAGTCGGATATGTACTTTTTCCTGTAATGAGCTAATTCAGAAAGCGAGAGGTTACAACTCACATCAAAATCAGGGTGATCTTTTTTGATGATGTCCAGTATAGGCTCACGTACTAATTTAGCCGATACTTTTTCAGAATCAGGAAACTGTTTTTTGGAAATGTCACTGGTAAACTTCTGCATATTAAAACCATTTTTTACGTTTAAAATAAATTATCATAATGAGGGCAAGCATTACCATAAGCCCAAGAGCATAAAAATATCCGTTCTTAAAATGCAGTTCGGGGATATGGTCAAAATTCATCCCGTAAACCCCCACCACAAAAGTCATTGGCATAAATACTACCGAGAAAATGGTTAGGGTTTTCATAATCTCATTCATACGCTGCCCTTGTGCCGAATAATAAAAGTTAGAGGCACTGTCCAGTGAGTTCATGTCATACTCAATCTGATCTAATAGTTCTAGGCTCTTTTGGTGCAGGCGTGTAAAAAAGGTATAACTGGTACTTTCTATAACCTCATAATCCTGCTCATCCTCATCATTTTTAATATTGAATAAGGCCTCACGTATTGGTGTTATAGAACGTTTCAGAAAGTTCAGGTTTTCTTTTGCTTTTTCAACATCGGCTATAAAATCGGCTCTCTGGTCGGTTTTCGCCTGCATATTCAGCGCCTCAATACGGTCTTCATACTTTTCAATGGTAACAAAAAAGTTTTCCATTATAGCGTCAAGCATCAAATAAAGCAGGTAGTCGTTTTTCTTTTTACGAATCACCCCAACACCCGTCCTTATTCGTTCACGAATGTGTGAAAAATAGTCACTCTTTTTCTCCTGAAACGAAATTATCATATTATCCTTCAGTAAAAAACTTATCTGTTCGGTAGCCATGCTTCCCTCCTCTTCTTCCGGCAGTACTGATTTTACACTAAAAAACAGTATATCATTACCCAGCTCCTCAATACGGGTACGGCGGGATGTATTTAGTATATCACCAATTATAAAACTTTCCACATGCAACAGTTCGCCTATCTGCTTTATAAGCTCCACATCATGCAATCCGTGTATATTAAGCCATATAATTGAATTTTGATTTTGAGAAGATGTACATTCTTTTTGTATAACATCAAGGTGTACTTTTTGGTATTCCTTACAGCCCTGCTCATTATAAGTAAAAAGCTGCATTTCAACAGGATCATTTTTATAGGCGCCTGTATACTCATAATAATTAGGCTGAACTTTACGTACTTTTCGGTATTTAATCCTCTTCATGTCGATTTGTTTCCATAAATATAGGAGTTTTTTAAAATCCATTCTATTTTTACAAAAAGTTTAATTCATGAAGATACTTATTACGAATATTAAAGAATTGCTGCAGGTAAGGGAAAACGGAATTGAGAAAGTCTCAGGAAAAGACATGGCCGTGCTGCCTTCTTTACAAAACGCATACTTACTGATTGAAAACAACATTATTGCCGATTATGGTACTATTGAAAACTGCCCTGATGTTGCAGGTGTACAAACTATAGATGCAACCGGAAAAACCGTACTGCCATCATGGTGTGACAGCCATACCCATATTGTTTATGCAGGCAACCGCGAACAGGAGTTTGTAGACCGTATAAACGGACTTAGTTATGAGGAAATTGCATCCCGAGGTGGTGGTATACTTAACTCAGCTAAAAAGCTTAACGAAACATCTGAAGAGGATTTATACCTGCAATCGCGCAGCCGCCTTGAAGAGGTTATGCAACAGGGAACCGGAGCTGTAGAGATTAAATCGGGTTACGGACTAACCGTTGAAGGCGAACTTAAAATGTTAAGGGTAATTAAGCGTTTAAGGGAAGAATACCCAGTAGCCATCAAAGCTACTTTTTTAGGAGCACACGCTTTCCCTGCTGAATATAAAGAAAATCACAGCGCCTATATTGACCTTATTATTAATGAAATGCTTCCTAAAATAGCCGAGGAAAAACTGGCAGACTATATTGATGCCTTCCTTGAAACGGGATACTTCTCTGTTGAGGAAACCGAACGTATTATGGAAGCCGGTAAAAAATACGAACTACAGGCTAAAATTCACGTAAACCAGTTTACCGCTATTAAAGGTATTGAAGCCTGTGTGAAGTATGATGCCCTTAGTGTAGACCATCTTGAAATTGTAACAGATGAGGATATAGAAGTATTAAAAGGTACTAAAACAATGCCTGTGGCACTGCCTACCTGTTCTTTCTTTATCAGTATACCATATACTCCGGCACGTAAAATGATGGAAGCAGGACTACCACTGGCACTTGCTACCGATTTTAACCCCGGTACTACTCCGTCAGGAAACATGAACCTTGTAGTGGCTACTGCCTGTATCAAAATGAAAATGACACCGGAAGAGGCCATAAATGCAGCAACCATAAATGGTGCTTATGCCATGGATTTATCAAAAACACATGGTAGCATCACTAAGGGTAAAAGAGCTAATCTTATCATAACCCAACCGCTTACCTCCTATTATCAGTTACCTTATGCTTTTGGCAGTAACCTTATAGACACAGTAATCGTTGAAGGAAAAGTTATAAGCTAAACCAAAATAAAAAAGGAGCCTATATAGGCTCCTTTTTTATTTTATAACTGTTACTACTTATTACCTTAAAGTAAAAGTATCGTTTGCAACAAGTTTATCTTTATCAAAAAGATTTACGTGGTAAAGACCTTTTTCAAAGTCAGACCCTGAAAGGATTTCTGTTACTGTAACAGTCTTGTTCTCATAAATAGCGTTGGTAACGAAGCTGTAAGTTAAAGTATAGTCACCAAAAGTTTCGGTTTGTTTCTCACCAAGAACATTGTTTTTGCTGTCTATAACCTGTACATAAAACATTCTGTTACCGGTTTGAGCCACTTCGTTAGCTGCAATAGTGAATGATATTTTAAGTTTGTCTACACGTCTTGCTTTATCTGTAGCAACAAGTTTACCTGAACTTTTTTCTTTAAACGCTTCAGCAGTTAAATTAACAATTGAAAGTTTAGAAGCTTTCTCAGTAATTTTCATGTTTTGTGCAACAAGTGTATCATTGTACTGTCTTGTTTCGTTAAGTGCTACAGCAGTACTGTCACGCTCTACAGTAAGCATTTCATTTTGCTCTTTAAGTGCTTTGTTTTCAGCAAGCAGGTTATCCATCTCGCTTTTTAGCTTAAAGTAGCTGTTTTTGTATTTTTGTAAAGAAGCAACATCACCTTCAGCCTTTTTAACCTGCGCAATAAGTTCTTCAATTTTTGCGCGCTCAGCTTCAAGTTCGCTTTTTAAACCGGAGTTATCAGCAATAGCAGCATCATAACTTGCTTTAGCACTCTCAAGATCGCTAAGAAGCTGGTCTTTTTCTGAGATATACTGCTTTTCTGTTGCTTCATTGTCGGTGCTCATTTTGTACATGTACGCAAGGCTACCAACTAGTAATATGGATAGTATTACTATAATCGCTTTTAAACTAGAGTTACTTTTTTGTTGTTCCATTATTTATTAAATTGTTTTTGCCAAATTTATACATATTTTAATTCTATGGGTTCATTTTAACGAAATTTTATAGGAAAATTGTATTTTTGAATCGTATTATTATTGTATGGAAAACATCATCAGGTTTACAGCCACAGACTTATCTAAATATACCTCCCACCGTAGCGGAGAGATTAAATTTGGTGAGCGTATACTTACCATTCCAAAGGACAAAAAACCCTTTGAATTTCTTAAATCATGCGAAGCCAACTATGTTATTTTGGGCGTGCCCGAAGACTTAGGCGTACGTGCTAACTTTGGGCGTGCAGGTGCTTCATCGGCATGGGAAAGTTCCATAAAAGCCATTGTTAACCTTCAGCATAACAAATTCAGTAAAGGGAATAAAGTGCTTATTCTTGGTCATATTGATGTTACTGATGCCATGAAGGAGGCAGAAGGCTTAAACATCAATGAAAAGGAAGACCGTAAAAAGCTCTCCCATCTGGTAGAGAAAATTGACAAGGAAGTTTCTCACGTTGTGAACCGAATTATTACAGCAGGTAAAACACCTATTATTATTGGCGGAGGTCACAACAATGCATACGGTAATATAAAAGGTGCGGCGCTTGCAAACGGTAAACCTGTAAATGCCATTAACTTTGATGCCCATACTGATTTCCGTCAGTTGGAAGGACGTCACAGCGGTAACGGGTTCTCTTATGCCATGGAAGAAGGCTTCCTTAAAAAGTACTACATTTTCGGGCTGCATGAAAATTATGCCTCAAAAGGTGTAATGGAAAGTATTAAAAAGCTAAGCGAACGTGTGCGTTATAATACGTATGAGCAAATTGCCGTAAGGAAAGAAAAAAGCTTTAGTGACGAAATGGCTCATGCCCTTGGTTACATAGAAGATGAAAAATTTGGTATAGAAATAGACCTTGATTCGCTGCCTAATGTTGCCAGTAGTGCCATGACACCCAGCGGATTTAGCGTAGAAAAGGTAAGGCAGTTTATACATTACTTCGGGAAAAACAAAAATGCAGCCTACCTGCATCTTTGTGAAGGAGCACCGACATTAGACAACGAAAAGAACAGCCATTTAACCGGAAAGCTTATCGCTTATCTGGTAACCGATTTTATTAAAGCCAAAAACGGAGAGTAACACTAATTTTATTTAACGTACCTTTGCAGCGCACCCGGTAAACTTTAATCGGGTCAGCTTTTTTATATGATGAAATTCAGCGACTTAAATTTACACCGAACTATACTACAAGCTATTAGTGATGAGGGTTATGAAAGCCCTACTCCTATACAGCAACAGGCAATACCTGCCATTTTAGATGAAAAGGACCTTGTGGGTACGGCACAAACAGGTACAGGTAAAACTGCAGCCTTTGCTATACCTATGATTAATATGCTGCACCCTATAGTAGGATCAGCCAAGAAAAGAAAAAGCATCAGGGCTTTAGTAATCACACCTACACGCGAATTGGCGTTACAGGTAGGTGAAAGCTTTGATAACTATGGTAAATATACCAATATACGTCAGTTAACCGTTTTTGGAGGTGTTAATCAGGCACCACAGGTAGACCAGCTTAAAAAAGGAGTTGATGTCCTTATTGCAACTCCGGGAAGGCTTTTGGACCTTCATAAACAGGGGTTTATAAATTTAGATCATCTACACTTTTTAGTACTTGATGAAGCCGACCTAATGTTAGATATGGGCTTTATTAACGATGTAAAAAAGATTATCAAGCTTACACCCGATAACAGGCAGACACTATTATTCTCGGCTACAATGCCATTACCAATACGTGAACTGGCTGATAGTTTCCTAAACGATCCTAAGTATGTTTCGGTTGCACCAATATCAAGTACAGCCGAGTTGGTTAAGCAACAGCTTTACTTAGTAGATAAAGCCGATAAACGTAAACTGCTTTACCACCTTATACGTAACGAAAACCTTAAAAACGTATTGGTATTTACACGTACCAAACACGGGGCAGACAACGTAGTTAAGGCACTTAAAAAGAATGGTATTGAAGCCGGAGCCATACATGGAGATAAGTCACAAAGTGCACGCCAGCGTATGCTTGAAGGCTTTAAGAACAAGGAAATATCGGTTCTTGTAGCTACAGATATAGCTGCTAGGGGTATTGATATAGAAAGCCTTCCGTTTGTAATAAACTTTGACCTGCCTAACATCCCCGAAACGTATGTACACCGTATAGGACGTACAGGACGTGCAGGTAACTCAGGACTGGCAATATCATTTTGCGGCCGTGATGAACTTCCTTACCTAAAGGATATTGAAAAACTTATAAGGCTAAAAATCAAGGTTATTGACGATCATCCTTATCCTTATGGTAATCAGGAAGGAGAAAACAAAAAAGAAGAAGGACAGAAACCTGACCTTAGAAATAAAAAGAATAATGCCCGTAGCGGCAAATCAAAACCGGGGAGCAACAATACGAAATCAAGAAAATCGGAAGCTTCAAAGAAAAAGAAAAAACGCTGGTATTAAACCAGCGTTTTTTTGTTTATATTTAAATCACTTATTATTAGTGATATGACTGCACGGTTTGCCACAAAACAGGATATAAAGGCTATATATGGCTTTATAAACGAACTCGAGAACACCGTTTTTGATTATGGTATTTTTGAACAGTATTATTTTGAAAATCTTGAAAACAAAAACTACATCTATATAGTGGTTACAGATGCCGTACAAAACGTTATTGGTTTTTGCAGTTGCCACGGTCAGTTACTGCTACATCATCTTAGCATGGTTTTTGAAATACAGGAATTATATGTAACCCCGGAATACCGCAACAATAAAGTGGGACGGTTTTTGCTGGAAACAATGGAAAGCCTGCTTAAAGAAAAGGGATACAACCTACTGGAGGTAACCTCTAACAAACGCAGAACAGAAGCACACCGTTTTTACATTAATAACGGTTTTGCCGATACCCATTTTAAGTTCACAAAAAGGCTGTAATAACAATTGTTTTTTACCTTTTTGTAACCTGTAATCGGGGGATTAAGCTTAATTTTGATAACCAACTATAATTTTTACTTGTATGAAACCTGTATATCATTACGCCACGGTACTAAAAGCCATTGAGGAACTAAGAGAAAAAGGATTTACCGAAGACTTTAACCTGCATGAAAACTGCCTGGTTTGCAACACCGATAAATTTGAGGCCGAAGAATTTGAAATCTCACATATTTACTACTACGAGGGCGATACCAACCCTGATGAAGAGGCTACCGTATATGGTATTGAATCCAAAAGCGGCATAAAAGGTATATTGGTAACCGGAGATGAACAGGACACCGACCCTATGTCAAAAAGCATTATAGACAAACTTCTTGTAAGTCGTAACAAACGTGACTAATCCATGAGGGCATACTGGATTTTTTTCCTTAGGGTAAATCTGATTAACTTTATTGTGAGTCTGGGTATTACTTTTTATAATATCATCATGCTACCTTTAATGTTGTGTACTTTCGGGATGGCTTTTGGCTTTTTTGGGTACTACTATTTTTATAAAAACGAACTTTACTTATACTATAATCTGGGATTTACCAAGCTTAAGCTTGGGGTAATGACATTAGTTATTAATGCCATTATAGCCCTTCCTCTTTTTATTTTACTAATATTACTATCGTGAAACAAAGTCTTTCTGTATCAGGAATAATTAAACGTTTTGGAAACAAAACGGTACTGGACAACACTTATATGCGTTGTGATACCGGAGAGATTGTTGGTATTTTCGGAAGGAATGGTAGCGGAAAATCTACATTGCTTAAAGTTATTTTCGGTAGTGAAAAAGCCGATAGTATTTCTATTAGCATTAACGGGAGTTACTGTAAAACGAAAGACATTATTTCCCAACAAAAAATTGCCTATTTACCACAGGATCCATTCCTGCCTAAAAATAAAACGGTAAAAAATATTATCCCGATAGTATTACCTCAAGGCAGCCTTCAGGACAAACTGTTTTACAGACCTGAAATTCATCATTTAAGAGATAAAAAAGTAGGAAGCCTTTCTATGGGGCAGTTACGTTACATTGAACTGTTAATAGTAAGTCACCTTCCCCACCCTTTCCTAATGCTGGATGAGCCTTTCTCTATGGTAGAGCCCTTGTATAAAGAAAAAATACAGGAACTGCTTACCGAACTGAAAAAGGAAAAAGGCATAATAGTTACAGATCATTATTACCATGATATACTGGATATAAGCGACAAGAACCTCTTAGTAAAAGAGGGTAAAATAATACCTATAGATAAACCTGAAGAATTAATAACACACGGCTACATAGGAGCCGTAAATCAATAACAATGAGAAATATTTTTGCTTTGGCATTAGCCATGTTTGCCCTAGTGGCAAAAGCTCAGGATGTAAAAGTAATGAGCTATAACATCCGTCTTGATGTAGCAAGCGATGGAGAAAACATATGGGATAATCGTAAAGTCATGCTTGCGGGTCAGGTACTTTTTTTTGAACCCGATTTTATGGGTGTTCAGGAAGCACTACCTCACCAAATGCAGTATCTGGACAGTGCACTGGTTAAATACGACCACATAGGCGTAGGTCGTGACGACGGTAAAAATAAAGGTGAATTCTCGGCTATATTCTATAATAAATCAAAATACACAATGCTGGAAAATCATACTTTCTGGTTATCTGAAACTCCCGATGTTCCTTCAAAAGGATGGGATGCCGCCTACAACCGCGTTTGTACTTACGGATTGTTTGAAAACAATAAAACCAAACAGAAAATATGGATATTCAATACTCATTTTGACCATGTAGGCAATGTTGCTCGTACAAACAGCGTTAAAATGATAACAGATAAGATTAAGGAAGTAAATAAAGATAATCTTCCGTTTGCGGTTACGGGCGACTTTAATCTGGAAGAAGATACCGAAAGTATTAAACTGATGTCATCACTGCTTAACGATTCTAAAAAAGTAGCCAAAATGGTTTTTGGACCTGATGGTACATTTAATGCCTTTGAATTTCATAAACCGGTAACCAAAAGAATAGATTACATATTTGTACCTCAAAAAAGAGTAAAAGTTCTAAAATATGCCGTTTTAAGCGACTCTAAGGATTGTAGGTATCCATCAGACCATTTACCGGTATATGTGGAACTAAAAGTAAAATAAACATGAAAAAACTATTGTTCATAGGAGCTTTACTCATTATATCCTGCAAGGAAAGTAATGCTCCTGTGAATAATGATACCTATAATAACTGACAAACAATGGATAGCCGATTCCATTGGAAAATATGATACCACCATACCCCGCTTTAATGATTTATATGGCAGGTGTAACTTTATTATAGACAGCACTAATACTGTTTATTTTTATGCCAAAGCTCCAACGTTTAGCAGTGATTGTTTAGGTGTGGGATATCCGGGTAAAACACCATTTATAAATCTTTTCCCTGATGATTTAGTAAGGATTGACAGTAAAATAATAGACCATTTTATAGACCTGAATATAGTTAATGGTGACATGAACCCCGTTACAAAACAGCTAAATACATTAGCTATTGCAACTCCCAGTGGCACCTTTAACTCTCCCATACTTACAAGTATACTTACCAAAATTGCTAAAAGTAAAAACAAGCCCTTGTGGATTGTTCGCCCCCTAACTCAGGAAGAAAGCATTGTACTTAAGTATAAAACACAAGAGCGAACCGGAATTATATACGACCCACATTTAATTGAATGGGATACTACTAAAATTTACTTTGAAAAATACTGGCCAATACAACCCTAAGCTATGAAGAAAGTAATATTTATATTGTTTGTTATCCTAGGTAGTTGTAAGGAAGCAAAGCATACTGATGAAAAAGATATTACTTATTACAATACCGAAGCTATACAGGAAAAAAATGAAAGAGAGTACTTGGTAAAACTTAAAGAATTTCGTGATAAAGATTCAGGCGGTATTGAGCCTGTATTAATACCTTATTTTTATGATGATCAATATTACTCCAACCATAATTTTATAATCGACTCCCTAAACTATATATATTACTTTTATCAACCACGTGCCTATATACCTCTTTATTGTGGTACTGGTTTAGATCAGGGTCCGTTTCCTGCTCCGTTTATAAAACTTTATCCTAAAGATATTATCGATATACCTGCTGATGATTTTGAAACTTTTTTCAAATCAAAGGTTATGGATTCCCAAAAGACGGAGGAACGCATGTATATTTATATTAGTTCACAAAAGGACTCATTTCAATCTGCCGAAGTAAATCAAATATTTAAAAAATTAGAAGGGGATAAAAAAAACAGACGTATTATTTGCCGCCGTACAACCCAACAGGAAAATATAGTATTACAATACAAAAAAAGCGGAGAGCCTTATAATCCTGATACCATAAAATGGAATCCTGATTTAACCGCTATCCTAAAATAAAAAATCCCGGTAGTACCGGGATTTTTTATTTATTCTTCTATTATTACTCTTTCGGTTTTCGGTATTACCGTTATGCTGTATGGAGTAGTTATTGCCATTGTTGCATTTTCTCCCGGTTCCGGTTTCCTTATGCTTACTTTTACTGTGGCAACATTACCTTCAACCATTACACTACGCACACCTATGCTGTAACCTCCCGATGATTTTTGGCCTAAAAACAGAGCCACCACATTATTAGTGTCAAAATCAACATAAGGAGCATCTCCCAGGTTCAGTTCGCTGTATAACGACTGTAAATCATCCTGGTTGGTTATAACCATATCAGAACGCTGTTCTCTACCACCGTAAGCCGACTGCTGTAAAATTTCAAAGCTCACTATACCTGTAGCATTAATATTATTAACAATGTTAATTCGGCATCCGGTTACTACCAAAAGCACGATAAAAAGGCTGGCTAATTTTTTCATTATTTGTGTTTTAAGGCTTTTTTATATAATCTTTCGTATAAAGGTACGATATTCTGAATATCAAACTCCTGAGCCACTTTTAGGGCGTTGTTTTTAAATTTAAGCAATATCTCGTCATCTTCCAAAATAGAGATTGCCCTTTTTGCCATAGTCTCTACATCACCAACATCGGCAAGATAGCCGGAATAGCCTTCCTTATTAACCTCTGGTAAACCTCCCGTGTTACTTGATATTACCGGAACCCCGTTTGCCATAGCTTCAAGTGCTGCAAGACCGAAGCTCTCGGTTTCAGACGGTAGCAGGAACAAATCGCTAAAACATAAAATTTCATTGATCTCACTACTATTACCAAAAAAGATTACTTTATCGGCAAGCCCTAGTTCATCACAAAGCTTTTCTGCAGGTTCTTTTTCAGGTCCGTCACCCACAAGCATCAGTTTGGCAGGCATTACCTTTTGTATCTCGTTAAATATCCTTATCACATCAGGTATACGCTTCACCTTCCTGAAGTTACTGATGTGCGTAATGATTTTTTGTTTTTCGGTAGCCATCATAGAGCGGTGACACGGAGAGTTTTCCTCCAGTTTCTTCTTGTCTACCTCAATAAAGTTAGGAATAACCTCAATGTCCCTTTTAATATCAAAAAGCTTATAAGTATCATCTTTTAAAGCCTGAGATACTGATGTTACCACATCACTATGGTTAATACTGAAACTCACTGCCGGCTTATAGAACGGGTGGTTACCCACAAGGGTAATATCGGTACCGTGAAGTGTGGTTACCATTGGGATTTTAATTCCCTGTTCCTTCAGCATCTTTTTAGCCATATACCCTGCATAAGCATGTGGTATGGCATAATGTACATGCAGTAACTCTATACCATGTAGCTTTACCATATCTACCAGTTTACTGGAAAGTGCCAGTTCATAAGGCTGATAATGGAACAAAGGATATTCGGGAACGTGTACTTCGTGATAATGTAAATTAGGATTCAATAGGGCAAGGCGCACGGGCTGACTGTAGGTAATAAAGTGTATTTCGTGACCGCGGCGCGCCAGTTCCAAACCAAGTTCTGTAGCGACAACTCCACTACCACCAAAGGTTGGATAACAAACTATAGCGATTTTCATATAAGATTTAAACTAAATAAAGAGTAACGAAATTAAATAAAAAAAACGGTCGGAACCGTCTTTATTCAGAAATTAACGTAATAAATACCCTAATAAAAATTATTTTGATTTTAAATTGGCTTCATACAAATCAATCCACTGTTGTGGTGTCATTTTAGAAACCAACTCACCTATAAGTTCAAACGGAATGTTTTCGGGCTTTTTGAAGCGTATGCAACTTTTCCCCATATCAAGTTTGGTTTTAACATGTTTTGGATATTCGGCCACAAACCAGTCATAAAGTTCCTTATCAGCATATACCCCCATGTGGTATAAAGCCACAAAGTTTTTTTGGGAAGCAATACTCATAAAAGGCAACGGCAGCTTAGGATCACAATGATACCCCGGTGCATAAGCAGAATGAGGTACTACCCACCCTATCATACCATACGAAATACCTTCCTGAAAACCCTTTGGCAAATTGCTTACAATAGTTTCACGAAGTTTCTCCATTATATCCCTTCTCTCTTCGGGGATGGCGTTTAGGTACTCTTCAACACTGTCGGCTTTATACTGCATATCCTTTGGTTTTATCGTTTATGACTATTTGATAACGGCGTCCTGTATTATCTTTTGAATATCTTCCCTTATATTTTCTTTAGAAAGTTTGTTTTCTTTTGCTTCAGGATACGTTCTGTTAGACAGGAAAACATATACTACACCATTTACAGGATCGGCCCATGCCATAGTTCCGGTAAAGCCTGTATGACCAAAACTCGATTTTGAAACACAGTCGCACGTAGGCCCCGGATTCTCAATTTGAGGTTTATCCAAGCCAAGTCCTCTCCTATTGCCTTCCTCACAACCATAGCAGGTATTGAAGATATCAAAAGTTTCCTGAGAAAAGAAACGGTGTCCGCCATACTCTCCTCCGTTAAGATACATCTGCATAATCTTGGCAACGTCAAGGCTGTTAGAAAACAGTCCGGCATGTCCGCCTACACCGTCTTCCATAGCTGCACCCATATCGTGTACATAACCCTGTATGGTTTGGTAACGGAAGTAATTATCAACCTCAGTTGGCGGAATTAAACTCATATCCCATTTACGTAACGGGTTATAAGTAGTATGTGCTGCCCCCAGTGGTTTATAAAAAGCCTCATCACTTAACACTGCAAGACTTTTTTTGTTAAGCCTTTCAAGGTATGTTTTAAGCAGAATGAAGGTAAAATCACTATAGCGGTATTTCTTTTCTGCAAGCAGTTTACTATCGGCTATACGCTGAACAATAGTGTCAGGGTAATCTTTTCTAAGATAAAGCATCTCTGCCACCTGATTTGGGAATTCTTCCGAATAAGTATCTCTGTAATATTTTTGTGACGGATGATTTGTACTGTCAAGCGTTGCTACATAAAAAGGCATCCAGGGCTGTAAACGTGCCTGGTGCAGTAGCATGTCTTTTAATATAATATCCTTTTTATCAGAATTTTTAAACTCGGCAAGCATGTCCCCCAGTTTAGCATCCATTTTTATTTTACCCTTATCATATAACTGCATTACATGTGGTAATGTAGATAGTATTTTGGTAAGCGAAGCCACATCATACGTATCGGCGTTACTCACCTTAGTATCCTTATCATAAGTATGATAACCATATGATTTTTGATATACCACTTTTCCGTTACGGGCAACAAGCACCTGCAATCCCGGTGTCATATTACCATCAATCGCCTTTTGAGCAATAAGGTCAATTTGTGTTAGCTTTGCTGCATCCATACCGGCATTCCCCGGAGTGGTGAAGCCCAGCCTGTTTACAGTTTGGGTATCAATACCCGTATTAACCTTATACATACTGTTTATAGAAACAGGTAGTTTCCCTTTAGCACCTACAGCTCCAAAAATAACCTCGGTAGCTACAGTTTCGGCAATAGTATTATTTTGATAAGCCAGTACTACACTTTTTATATTACTGAAGTCCTTAATTTGCATCAATGCATAAGGCTTCACAAAAGCAGCAAGTATAACCGGTTTTTCTTTAGCTATTGCCTGAATCCAGTTTAATTCTTCCTGTTTGAAATTATGGTTTTTCCATGCACCATCTGCCTTATGGAAACCAATAATTACTTTGGTAACATCTTTTAGTTTTTGCTTATAAAGCGGTAATGATTCCTCTTCAAGAATAGTAATATCGGCATACGCCTGAAGCTTTTCTATAAAGTCATCATTATCAGCATCACCCATTTTTATATAGGCAATTTTTTCGTTAACAAGACTGCGAACAGGCAATATATTATCATCGTTTTTAAATACTGTTACCGCATTTTCGTATAACTGATAATTTAAATCGTCGTAAACATAATCGTTAAGATCTGAATAAAGATGTTTCATCTCTATAGGCTCATATTTATTAAGCCCGGCCCTGTATTTATAAGCCAATATCTTTTTAACCGAATAAGCCAGTCTTTGCTCGCTAAGTACACGGTTAGCGTAGGCTTCCTTAAACTTATCTATAGCAAGTGGTACGTTCTCGGCAAACAGCAATACATCGTTACCGGCTAAAAAAGCCTCAAGATCTATCTCTCCCGGCTGCATATAATTACTGGCGCCTTTCATATTAAGGGCATCGGTAAAAATAAGTCCGTCATAACCCATTTCGTTTTTCACGATATTGGTAATCACATTGTATGATAACGATGTAGGGTAATTCTCGGTAGCTTCAATGCTAGGCACGTTAAGGTGTGCTACCATTATACTGGCTAATCCTTCCTTAAACAGTTTTTTATACGGATAAAACTCTAAGTTTCTTAAACGTTCTTCGGTAAATGGTAAGTATGGTAATGAATAGTGCGAATCAGAAGCTGTATCACCATGCCCAGGGAAGTGTTTCCCCGTTGCATATACACCCTGACTTTGCAGACCTTTCATAAGGGCAAGAGCCCTTTCGGTTACATTCTCTTTATCTTCTCCAAAAGAACGGTTACCAATAATAGGGTTTTCAGGATTTACGTTGATATCTAATACCGGAGCAAAATTGAAATGGATTCCCATTCTGTGGGACTGCATCCCCATTTGCTCACCCATTTTTTCTATAAGGCGCATATCCTGAACGGCTCCAAGAGTCATATTCCACGGATAACGGTAGGTAGAATCAAGCCTCATACTTAATCCCCACTCGCCGTCTATACCTATAAAAAGAGGTGTTTTTGCTGCTGCCTGATAGCGGTTGGTAAGCTTTGCCTGCCTAACAGGACCGCCCTGAAAAAATATCAGTCCGCCTACCTTATAATCCTTAACAAGTTTTTCCACTTCCTGCTCATGAGCTGCATCCTTATTAGAATATGCAGCAACCATAAACAGTTGTCCTACCCTCTCTTCAAAACTCATCGAATTATAAACACTATCAGCCCATTTTCGTTCGGCTTCCGTTTTATAATCGGTAAAGTCGGGATTGTACTGCGCAAAGGCAGCTTTTATAGTAAGAAGAAAAAGTATCGTGTAAAACCTCATTAAATATCTGCTTTTTAAAAATAACAAAATCATCACTATACTGGCGTAGAATGATGATTTACATACTAATTACAGTCCTTTTTAAAAGAAACGACTGTGCCAGCTCTCTCCTGCAGGTACCTCCCAATAATCCTGCCATTCTCCTACAGTATTCACAAGATTATTAAAAACGATGGTATTAGCGGAAACCGACTTGGCTTTTGCCATTTTCCTGAACTCAATAAGCGGTTTGTGAGCAATGTGCTCTCCCTGCTTAAAGGTCACATTCATTTTATCCAGCAGGTCTACATCATACTTCTTTTCAAGTTCCTGTATAAAATGCACTGATGCATCTATAGAGCAGCCTGTTGCTGCCTGGCTATCCTGGTTAACAGCAAGAATAATAAACCTGTTATATTTTATTTGATAAGAAGCCTCAAGGCCCGAACCGTGTGCAGCCCAGTTGCCTATAAAGACTTTTAATGCCTCATCTATTTCTGAAATCTCTTCGTCAGAGAATTTCCTGTTTGACTGATAAATCCAAACTCTGGATTCCTCAGGTAGTGTATCAAAGGGAACGTACATAATTATTTTTTATAAATCCTTCGCGTTGGCAATTAGTTCTGCCACATCCATTACTTGAACATTAGCTTCCCTGTTCTTAGCTTTAACACCATCGGTTAACATAGTATTACAAAACGGACAACCCGCTGCAATAATCTCCGGATTGGTTTCAAGGGCATCTTCTGTCCTTTCCACATTCACATCCTTATCCCCTTTTTCAGGCTCTTTAAACATCTGCGCGCCTCCGGCACCACAGCAAAGCCCGTTACGACGGGAACGTTTCATTTCAACCAGTTCGGCATCCAGCTTTTCTATAAGGTCGCGTGGAGCTTCATATACATTGTTTGCCCTGCCCAGGTAGCACGGGTCGTGAAAAGTAATTTTCTTACCCTTAAACTGGCCACCCTCAATTGTAAGTCTGCCATCATCTAAAAGCGACTTTAAAAACTCAGTGTGGTGAACAACTTCATATTTGCCCCCTAAACCGGGATATTCATTTTTAATCGTATTAAAACAGTGCGGACAAGCAGTTACAATTTTCTTAACCTCATAACCATTTAGTACCTCAATATTCATCATGGCCTGCATTTGGAAAAGAAACTCGTTACCAGCTCTCTTTGCAGGATCTCCGGTACAACTCTCTTCTGTACCTAATACTGCAAACGAAACATTAGCCTGATTAAGTATCTTAACAAATGCTTTTGTTATTTTTTTTGCTCTGTCGTCAAAACTTCCTGAACAACCTACCCAAAATAAAACTTCGGGTTGTTTACCCTGGGCCATCATTTCGGCCATTGTTGGCACTGTTAAATTTTCCTGACTCATATCTTATTCGTGTTTGCCATCGTCAAAAACCTGGATGGTCACTTCTTTTTCTACTAAATCTGTAAATTTTCCTCTGTAACGTGTAGCCTTAACAAGGTGGTTGTCTATCCAGTGATAGTTACCTCCCCTTGGTTTGCCCATAAGCATACCGTGGTATTTAAAGCCGTGTTTTTTTAACCACTCTTCGGTTACACCTCTATGCTCTTCGGTACGTGATGTGAAAAAGAAAATTACGTGTCCTTCATCATACCATTTATTAAGCGTAACTAAAGCATCAGGATACACCTCGGCAGTTGCCATTCTTTCCGGCTCTTCATTAGGGATATCATCACAAATAGTACCGTCTATATCGATAAGATAATTTTTTATCCCCGGAGGAAGGACCGGACTCAAATGCTCACCGTTAATAGTTAACGGAAGTAAATTTTTATCTATTTCTTCTTTTTTCATTATGCTTCGTCTTTCCAGTTTAACCTATCCATCTGGCTGTATTGCCATGGAGCACCGTTGTTCTCCACATTTGTCATCATATTGTTAAGCTCTGTTGGGGCAGCGCTTTGTTCCATTACAAGATACCTTCTCATATCCATGATAATAGAAAGAGGGTCAATGTTTACAGGGCAAGCCTCTACACAGCCGTTACAGCTTGTACATGCCCAAAGCTCTTCCTGAGTAATATAATCGTTAAGTAGTGATTTACCATCATCTATAAACGTACCGTTATTAGCATCGATATTTTTACCTACTTCTTCTACCCTGTCTCTGGTATCCATCATGATCTTTCTTGGCGAAAGCTTTTTGCCTGTAAGGTTTGCAGGACACGAAGATGTACATCTACCACACTCAGTACAGGTATAGGCATTCATTAACTGAACCCAATTTAAATCCTGCACATCACTGGCACCAAACTTAGCCGGAGCCTCGGCAGTATCACCAGCCGGAGCTGCAAACGGATCGGCGTTAGGGTCCATCATCAGCTTAACCTCATTTGTAACCGATTCCAGATTATCAAACTGACCTTTAGGCTTAAGGTTAGCATAAAACGTATTAGGGAAAGCTAATAGTATGTGTAAATGTTTAGAGAAATACAGGTAGTTCATAAAGATAAGAATACCTATAATGTGCATCCACCATGCGGCACGCTCTATAATGATTACAGTACCTTCACTCATTCCGCTAAATACAGGCTCTATAAACTGAGATATAGGAAACGAACCGGCAGCTATATAATGCTCAGCTCCTGCCATTTGTAAATGAAAATCGGCAGCATTCATGGTAAGGAACAATAACATTAGTACTGTTTCAAAGTAAAGAATAATGTTACCGTCGCTTTTTGGCCAGCCTTTAAGATCACCATGAGCAAAACGCCACAGTTTAATTATATTTCTCCTGATATAGAATATCACAACAGAAACGATAACACCCAGTGCAAGTATTTCAAAAAAGCCTATAAGTACATTGTAAAAGCCTCCCATAAATGAGAACAGCCTGTGGGTACCAAAAATACCGTCTATAATAATTTCTAAAAGTTCAATATTTATAACAACAAACCCCACATAAACAATAATGTGCAGTATACCGGCAACCGGTCTTCTAACCATTTTAGACTGCCCAAGGGCTATTCTTGTCATGTTAGCCCAGCGCTCTTTAGGGTTATCGGTACGATCTATATCCCTGCCCAGCTTAATGTTCCTGATTAGTTTTTTTATATTACGCGCAAAATAACCAAAGCCTGCGGCAAGTATAAGTACAAAAAGTATATTGTCTATATAGCTCATGTTATTGTAGGGTGATTATGTTATATATACCTCGTTTCCTTTATTCTTTTGTCTCGTTATAAGGTGCTGCTTTCCTTCCGAAAACTGAAAAATGCACATAGCGTTTCGGGTTGTTTTTAAAGTCGGCAAGCAGTTCTTTAAGTTCATTTGAAGCATCTGTAAGGTTATTATACATGGCCTCATCTTTCATTAGTTTACCTAATGTACCTTTACCTGCCTGTACATCGGCAAGCATTTTATCTACATTATCAAGTGAGTTTTCCAGTTTTCTTACTGCCTCACCTATGTTTGCATTATTAATAGTATCACTAATCTTAGCAAAGTTAGCTGAAGCTGTTTCCATATTAGTAAGTGTACCGTTAATTTTAGACTTGTTATCAGACAGCATACCATTAAGAGAATGTGAAGCCTGATTAAACTGTTCCATAGTTTGTCTCATCTCTGCAATGGCTACCCTAAGGTTTTGTTGGGTTTTCAGGTCCATTACCTGATTTATGCTTGTCAAAAGGCTATCAGCACTCACTACAGTAGCCTCTACCTTGCTTTGAAGCGGACCAAGTTTTTCGGTTACCATATCAATAGTACCCGGCTCTACCCCTGCTACAAGAAAATCTCCGTTTTCTGCAGCTACGGGATTGTTCATATCCGGAGCAATAGCAATTTTTCTACCCGCTATTAATCCTGGTGAATATAACACAGCACGGCTGGTTTTAGAAATAGGAAAATCAGTATCTACCTGCATTTCTACCTTAAGTTTACCGGTTTCTTCATCTATAGTTATACCATGAACCTTACCTATGGCAAGGCCGTTTATAGTTACCTGTGCAGAAGGAGATAAATCTTCCACGTTATCATATACAACATAATATGTTTTATAAGAATTAAATAAATCCTTACCGTTTAAGAAGCTAAAGCCCCAAATAAATAATAAAACAGCACCTATAACTAATATTGCCGTTTTAACTTCTCTCGTTACTTTCAAAATTGATTATTTTAATAAAAAACAAATGTAGGGTAAATAAATAATTTTAATGCTAATTTTATTTTAAAGCTTCGCTAACAGATATCTTTTTTCCATCTTTAAAGGCTACTAAAAACGCATCTTTATATCCTTTATCTTTAGCTTCACTCAATAGGTTTTTAGCTTCATTATAGTCAGACACCTCTCCATAATAATAGCGTACCATTTTCCCGTCCTTAAGTTTACTGATATTGTTAAGCCCCTTAAAGTTAGATGGTGTAGTAGCAAGATCTGTAGTACTTGCAGAAATCTGAACCTTAAATACGGCTCCGTTTTTAGCAGGCTGTACAGCAGGTTTCACATCATCTTTATCATTACTTTTAGGAGTAGCTTTTACAGTTGAAACACTTCCTGATGAAAAATGTTCTTTTTTATATTTAATTATACTCTTAGCAATAGATTCTGACATGTCTTTTTTCCCTTTATCAGAGTTTAGGTAAGCTCCTTCTGACTTATAAGAGATAAAACCCATTTCAATTAATATACCCGGCATAGCTATACCGTGAAGTACCCAAAACGGAGCGTCTTTCACTCCCCTGTCGTTACGTTTTAAATCGCCGGTAAATCCCTGTTGTACTGCAACGGCAGCTTCAAAACTTCCCTGCCTGTATGCTTCCTGCATCAGTTTTATTGCAAGAAGGGTTTCGGGATTATTAGGATCAAAGTTTTTATACACCTCCTTATTATCCTCCATATCTACCACGGCATTCTCCTTTTTTGCTACCTCAAGGTTAGAAGCATTTTTGGTTAAACCCATAATAAAGGTCTCTGCTCCGTGTGCTGTTCTTTTGGACTCTGCGTTACAGTGTATAGAAACAAAAAGGTTTGCATCTGCCTTATTTGCGATTTTAGGCCTGTCTATAAGCTCTATAAACACATCAGTTTTACGGGTATATATCACTTCTATATCACTTTCTTTTTCCAGTATTTTCCCTACTTTCAAAACAACATCAAGTACAATGTTTTTTTCTACATAGCTCCCATAGCTGGCACCATAGTCTTTACCGCCGTGACCTGCATCAAGTACAACTTTAAATTTTTGGCTCCCCTGTCCGTAACCGGTTGTAAACACCATTACAAACAGAAATAGCCCAAGCATTTTTTTTATGTTCCCTTTCATTATCTTCTTGTTATTGTTCAGCTTAGGTTTATAATCAGATTTAGCAATTTTTTTTGGCAAAATTATTGTATGTTTGACACTTCAAAAAGTAAGCCATATTTTTACAAAAATAGCATTAAAACCGTTGCGCACAAACTTATTTCATATCGTTTTATCAGCAATTTTCCTAACAATTATGAGTTGGAATTCCCATGCACAGGAAATTCGCACTGAAGGAAAAGAGATACCTGCTGAGAATAAGGAAACTACCGAAATAGCCGAACCTAAACCTGATGACACCCTTAAAGTATCGTTACAGGAACCCGTTAAAGCTGTTGAAAACGATACTAATAAGAAAAATGGCGGTATTAATGATATAATTAAACGTAAAGCTTCTAAATATGAAGGGTACGATATGCGTACCAACATAGGTACTTTATATGATAATGCTGAAATTGAGTATCAGGACATGCAGCTTAAAGCCGGTGTTATTAAATACAATAAGGTTACCAATGAGGTTTTTGCCGGAAGAATGAAAGACTCCACAGGAGCCTACTCACAGTACCCTTATTTCAAACAGGGAAGCCAGGTTATTGAAGCCGACTCTATACACTTTAACACTATTTCTAAAAAAGCACGTGTTTGGAATACCCGAACAGACCAGGGTGAATTTAGGGTTAAGGGAGAAATTACAAAAAAAGAAAACGACTCCACTTACTATATAAAAAGTGCTCATTTCACTACTTCTAAAGACATAGAGAATCCGGATTATGAATTTAGAACTGATAAAATTAAGCTTGTACCTAACAAAAAGGTTGTCGTTGGTACAACTGTAATGTGGATTCAGGATGTACCCACACCAATTGTACTCCCTTTTGGTTATTTCCCTATGACAAAAGAAGCCGCATCGGGTTTCATAGTCCCAACTTTTGGAGATAATAACAATCAGGGATACTTTTTACAAAACGGTGGTTACTATTTTGCTATAAGTGATTATATGGACTTAGCCGTTACAGGCGACTATTATACAAACGGAAGTTATGGTTTAAGAGGCCAGTCAAACTACGCAAAACGATATAAGTATAGAGGTAATGTAAATGTACGTTTTGAAAATATTGTACAAAGTGAGCGCGGTTTCCCCGATTATACTCGTGGAAGGCAATACAATATACAATGGTCACACAGTCAGGACTCTAAAGCAAATCCAAACTCAAGGTTTTCTGCCAGTGTTAACTTAGGTAGTAGCCAGTACTTCAGGCAGTCGTTAAACACAGTAAATGTGGGTTCGAGTCTTAATAATACCTTAAGCTCATCTGTTAGTTATTCCAAAACGTTCCAAACTGTACCCCAGGTAAACCTGTCGTTAACAGCAAGACATTCGCAAAATACCAATACCGAAACCATTACCATGAGCCTACCTACACTACAAGCCAGTGTAGACAGGATATTCCCTTTTGCATCTGCAGATGAGCCTAAAAAAGGTTTTATCAAAAACATAAACCTTCAGTACAACCTTAGAGGTGAAAACAGTGTAAATACTACCGACTCCCTTTTCTTTAAACCCCAAATGTTTAAAGACATGAGAACAGGTTTACAACACAGCATACCTATAAGCACCAACTTTAAGATATTTAAATATTTTAGTGTTTCTACTGGTACAAACTTTCAGGAAACATGGGTGCTAAACACTATTAACAGGCAATACAACCCAACAAGTGGTAAAGTAGAAACTACAGACCTTAAAGGTTTTGATGCATACAGAACTTATAACTTTACTTCAAGTATAGGTACTACTATTTACGGTACGTTTAACTTTAATCCCGATGGTAAAATACAGGCAATACGTCACGTTATGAGACCATCGGTATCTTATAGCTATACCCCTTCTTTCGATCAGTACTATGATGTTTACTATACTGATGCAACACAAAATGAAAATTATGAAAAATACTATACCCGATTTGAAGGTGGTCTTTTTGGTGCTCCCGGAAGAAATATATCAAACAGTATAGGGCTTGGTCTTAACAACACCTTTGAAGCCAAAATGCGAAATGATGATGAATCATCAGATGAGCCAAAAAAAGTAATGCTACTTAACAACCTTAATTTCACAACAAACTATAATATTGCTGCCGATTCGCTTGCATGGTCACCTTTAAGGATAACAGGTGGTACAGCATTGTTTAACCAAAAGCTTAACGTAAACTTTGGTGCCTCTCTTGACCCTTATGCTCTAGACAACAGCGGAACCAGAATAGATACCTACAACATTAACAATGGCGGAAGTCTTTTCAGGCTAACAAACGCTAACCTTACATTAGGATATTCATTTACAAGCCGTGGTGATTCAGGCTCTAAAAAGAACTCTGATAACCAAACAGCACGTAATGGTGGTCGTGAGGATGACCTTTTTGGTACAGGTACCGATATGGGCGACCAGAGACAAAGTATGTTTAGTGAAGATGATGAAGATAAACCGGATAAAGCTGGAGGGACATTTTTTAATGCCGTTATCCCTTTTGATTTAAGGCTTGCCTACTCACTTAATTACAATAACGCCAGAAGACAAAAGGAAATTACGGGTAACTCCCTAATGGTATCGGGTAATATAGATATTACACCTAAATGGAAAATGGGCTTTTCTACCGGTTACGACTTTGTAAATAATGGTATAACATTTACCCAGCTTCGTTTTGAACGCGATCTTTCCAGCTGGCGTATGGACTTTAACTGGGTTCCTAACGGATATAATAAATACTGGAGCTTCTTTATCGGTATTAAGTCATCAGTACTTAGCGACATTAAGTGGGATAAACGCCAGGTTCCAGACAGAACCGTAGGTAACTAATATAATCTTTATATAAATTTTTACTGTTAAAACCTTAAATCTGATATTATCTCAAAAGCAGATTTAGCATTATCATATAGTATGAAAAAAATAATTTTTACAGAAAAGGCTCCCGCTCCTATAGGACCTTACAATCAGGCTGTACTTAGCGGCGATACACTTTATACATCAGGACAAATTGCTATTAACCCTGCAAACGGAGAACTGGTACTTGATGATATTGAAACCGAAACAAAACAGGTAATGGAGAACATGAAAGCGGTGCTTGAAGCGGCTGACATGACTTTTAGCGACGTGGTTAAATCAACTATCTTTATTAGTGATATGAATAACTTCGGGAAAATAAACGGTGTATACAGCGCTTATTTTGACGAAAAAACTGCACCTGCAAGAGAAACCGTTCAGGTAGCATGCCTACCAAAAAATGTTAATGTAGAAATTTCTATGGTTGCTGTGAAATAGCCTGTAAAAGCAACTCTGCCGTGGCAGAGTTTGTAGCAAGCGGCACATTGTGCACATCACATACACGTATAAGCATATTAATATCCGCTTCGTGAGCATGACTCGCAAGCGGATCTTTAAAAAAGAAAACCATTTGTGTTTTCCCTTCGGCTACCCTGGCGGCAATTTGAGCGTCACCGCCCAGTGGTCCCGAAAGCATCTTATTTACTTTAAACCCGGCTTTTTCTGCCTTACTGCCCGTTGTACCTGTTGAAACAAGTTGTATATGCTCTTTATCCAAAAGAGGTTTATTCTTGTTTAAAAACTGTACCATTTCGGCTTTCATACCGTCATGAGCAATAATAGCAATTTCCATAGTATAGAGTATATATTGTTAGTTTAACTTGTGGAATTCAATAAGACCGTCAATAGGTCTTCTCAATACATTACCAAGTTTAAGTCCGTTTTTAGATAATACCTCTTCCAATTCGGTTTTCAGGTAAAATGCAATCGAACCAACAAAGTGTACAGGCACCTCATTTGCATTGTCATATTGAGTGATATAGCAATCTACAAAAGTTTGCATTGCTTCAAAAATAATTCCTTTTATGAAACTATCATCTTTATGTTGAATTAAAAACTTAGCAAAAGTAGCAAGGTAAGCATTTGGGTTTGGCTCCTTGTACAGGTTATGCTTAATTACATCAGGGTCAAGATTATATTCTGCTGCAAATAGTTTCGCAAGGTTTTCCGGCATTTTGTTAAAGTAATAAGCACGGATAAGATCCCTACCAAAACGGTTACCACTACAGTCGTCCATAGCGATATAACCTAAAGACTGTACTTTTTGATGAAGTACTTCACCATCAAAGTAACTACAGTTTGAGCCTGTACCTAATATACAAACAATAGATTTTTCTTTTGAAGGATTTGTTGCATAGGCAGCAGCATAAGTATCTTCCTGGACAGACACTTCGGCATTTGGAAAAAATTCAACAAAAATATCTGTCATAAATTTTTTCATCCTGTCTGTACCACAACCGGCACCATAAAAATATAAATGAGTTACATCTTTACGGTTGTTAGAAATATCAAAGCGGGCCTCAAGCCTTTGTATGGCTTCTTCCTTACCAATAACCTCAGGACTCAGTCCTAAAGTTTGCGTTGTAAAAAGCCGATTGCCATTATCATCAAGAGCAATCCAGTCGGCTTTTGTAGCACCGCTGTCTACTAGTAATTTCATCTTTAAAAATTAAGTGTGTTTTGAGTTAAGTTTGAGTTTTGTTATTATGTACTCACCTACCTTATATTAAAATAGCGTTAAGTTTGAGTCTGTAAAAATAAAAAAATCCCGTCTTTATCTTAAAAAGACGGGATAATATAAAATTTATTACAACGAAGCAACGTGTACAGAAAGATCTATAAGCTTGCTTGAGTAACCATATTCGTTATCATACCATGATACAAGTTTAAAGAAAGTAGAGTTAAGACCAATACCAGCTTTAGCATCTACAATACTTGTTCTTGAATCACCAATGAAATCCTGAGATACTACATCGTCTTCTGTGAAACCTAAAATACCTTTAAGGTCAGTTTCAGAAGCGTTTTTAAGTACGCTCATAATTTCTTCGTAAGTAGTTTCTTTTTTAAGTTTAACTGTAAGGTCAACTACCGATACGTCTGCAGTAGGAACACGCATAGACATACCTGTAAGTTTTCCGTTAAGTTCCGGTATTACTTTACCTACTGCCTTAGCAGCACCTGTACTTGCAGGGATAATATTAAGTAAAGCAGCTCTACCACCACGGAAGTCTTTTCTTGAAGGACCATCTACAGTAAGCTGAGTAGCTGTAGTAGCGTGGATAGTTGTCATTAAACCTTCATCGATACCAAAGTTATCGTTGATTACTTTAGCAAGAGGAGCTAAACAGTTAGTAGTACAAGATGCATTTGAAACAATCTTATCGTTAGCTGTTACTTTATCGTGGTTAACACCCATTACAAACATAGGAGCATCTGCAGATGGAGCTGAGATAACTACCTTTTTAGCACCACCGTCAAGGTGAGCCTGAGCTTTCTCTAAAGTGGTAAATATACCAGTACATTCTGCAACTACATCAACACCTACCTCATCCCATTTAAGGGTAGCAGGATCTTTCTCTGCAGTTACACGTATGTGTTTTCCGTTCACATAAAGGCTACCGTCTTTTACTTCAACTGTTCCTTTAAAGTTACCGTGAACTGAATCATATTTTAAAAGATATGCTAAGTGATCAACATCAAGAAGATCGTTTATAGCTACTACTTCAACATTATCGCGGTTAATAGTTTCACGAAAGACGATGCGACCGATCCTTCCGAAACCATTAATTCCTAATTTTACTGTTGCCATTTTTAATTAAATTGTTTTTTGTTGTTTATAGATACACTTATTATTAATTATATCGAAACAATATCCGATACTTTAATTAATTCTTTATCAATATGAGATTTACCTTTAACAGCCATATCCAGCGGTGTAAGTTCAACCTCATCTTTAATAAGACCTACCATGAAATTTGATTTGCCTTCAAGCAGCGTTTCTACAGCTTTTACACCCAGCCTGCTGGCCAGTACCCTGTCAAAGCATGATGGCGAACCACCGCGCTGCATGTGCCCCAGTATAGATACACGAACATCATACTCCGGCATGTTTTCCTCAACGTAATCTTTAAGTTCAAATACGTTTTTACCAATCTTGTCTCCTTCTGCCACTATTACAAGGCTTGAAGATTTGCCCGATGCCTTACTTTTCCTTAAAGAATCCAATAGCCTGTCAAGACCCATATCTTCTTCCGGAATAAGTATTTCCTCGGCACCTGCACCAATACCTGCATTAAGGGCAATGTGACCTGCATCACGCCCCATAACCTCAACAAAGAAAAGCCTGTTATGAGAACTCGCTGTATCCCTGATTTTATCAATCGCTTCTACAACGGTGTTTAGTGCGGTATCATAACCAAGAGTGTGGCTTGTACCATAAATATCGTTATCAATGGTACCCGGTATACCTATTACAGGGAAGTTATACTCTTCGTTAAAAATAAGTCCTCCGGTAAAACTACCGTTACCACCTATAACTACAAGAGCATCTATATTATTACTTACAAGATTTTCATGTGCTTTTTTACGACCTTCAGGAGTCATAAACTCTTTAGATCTTGCTGATTTAAGTATAGTTCCTCCTTTATTAATAATGTTATTTACACTACGGGCACCCATTTCCTTAAAATCTCCTTCAATCATTCCCTGGTAACCTCGGTAAATACCTGTACATTCTATATTATGATATGCGCACGCCCTAACAACGGCTCTGATGGCGGCATTCATTCCCGGTGAATCACCACCCGATGTAAGCACACCTATTTTTTTAATATTAGTAGACATTTTTTAGTATTTAATTGTAAAACTAACAATTTTATACCATTATTTCACTATAATATATATTATATTATTAAATATGCAAGATTTCAATCGTTTTCGTTAATAAGTTTTTTTAGATTTCAACATTACGAAAATGAAAAAAGCGGATAATTCTGAAAAATCATCCGCTTTTTACGAAATATAAAATTTTATCGAACAAAAATTACATACCATAAGGATCAGGAACCCTTTCCGGCTCTTTTTCTTCTACATTAGTTTTTTTCTTATTCTTATCCCTGTCGTTAATGAACTGAATATATTCAGGGCTCATTTCTGAGTCAGGTATGTCGTTAGAATTGTTATCATCGCCCGATTTTTTTACCTCAGGACTAAATATCTTTTTCCATAATTCACTAAACGTATTGAATCCTACCGAATAACTTATACCTACCCCTTGGGTATAACCTATACCTTCTCCAAGGAAATTAATATCGTTTTCCCTGTTAAACACACGGGCTTTAAGGCTACCGTCATCATTAAGGCGTAACTGCACCTCAACGTTACCTGCAATTACCGATTCGTTTACCCCTCCTACCGGTACACCCAGCTGCCCGTTAATGGTAATCCTGTCATTAATCTGACTGTTAAGAGTTAATCCCAATGTAGAATACGTATCGGCATACGGATTACGTTCGGCACCATTATACCTAAAGTCTACATTAATCTTACTGTCATCTTCCTTAAACAGGTTACTAAACATACCACTGGCTGTTTCGGTCAATGCTCCATAAGCATTTACACTACTAGGGCTAATAAAGCTTCCTGTGGTTAATAATCCCAGTGCCTGAGTTTTCCTGTTATTAGGATCACTCAACCTGTAATCAAGATCGGCTTTCATTACAGAGTTTACATTAGGGAATTCTATATTAAACTCAGGATCAAAATTCATTATATTACCCGTAAGCAGGGTAACTACATTAATTTGTATTTTACGGTTATATGCCGGATTCTCTAATAGTACCGATGGATTTGCCCATGTGGTATAAACTGCCTCTATATTAATACGTGCTCTGGTAGGGTCGCCATCCCAAACAATTGTACCTCCCGGCCTTGCGGTAAAGGTTTTATCAAATATCCCTCCGTACTTAAAGAAATATTTACCTTTAGTTACCGAGAAATCTCCGTTCATATCAAACTTACCAAGCGTATTAATTTTAAGCAGTAATGTACCATATCCCTGTGCCGAAAGGCTATGTCCGCTATCTTTATCAATAATAATATCAATAGTAGCATCGGGCGTAACATCAAAGTCAAAGTCCATCTCAATACCATTAAAGGTTTTAGTCTTTACATAGGTACCGTTGTTAAGATTGTTTTTCTCTTCCGGACTATAGTAATGTATGTAAGCAACATCCCCGTCAGACGATTCGGTTGCATTAGTGATAGGTATCTTGATATTTGTACCTTTTTCCGATTTTGCATTTGCCTTAATTACCAGCGCCCCTGTAGGCCCGCTAATACTTGCCTTACCACTAATAAATGCACGTCCGTAAAACAGCGTTCCTTCACTGTCTTCGGTATCAAGTACCAATACATTATCTGGTGCCTGTAAATCAAGAGCCAGTTTCCAGTCTTTAAAATAAGTATGATTTATATGTCCCCTAAGTATTGCTTTAGTATTGAACTTGGTATCTGTTAGCTCCATATCCCTAAAGTACAGGGTGTGTTCGGTAACATCTACAACGGCATTCTGTTCAAAATTATAATCGGTATTTAGATAACCAACTTTAAGCCCACCGTTTTTTATGTATAGCCTACCGTCTATCTTCGGTTCTTTAGCCGGACCTGCAATGGTAGCCCTACCCGATGCCTGCCCTCTAATATCAGGGAATATAGATTTAAGGAATATCTCCAGCGGCTCTAAATCAAAATCACTAAACGTGGCATCAAGATCCATTTGTGTTTGCCCTTCAACAACATCCAGCGTACCTACCGTAAAGAAAGTTTCCTTGTAATCTTTAACTATAGAGGTATTAACCTTAAACTGCCTTAACGATTCGTTACCTACAACATCAAGACTAAGGTCTCCCAACTTATGTTTATTTAAAGACAGTGTATCTATATTTATTTTTGCCGATGGCTCATATATCTTTTTATTCTGCTTAAAGCTTACCTGACCATTAAGTTTACCCCCAAAATCAAGGCTATCAATACTTGGTGTTACCTTATGCAGGTCTACATCCTTAAAACTTAACCTCAAATCCTTGTAAGTAGAATCCTTTAATACCCCTGCAAGCTCTACTTTTTGGTTTTTGTGTGATAACGCAATTTTATCAATTGTAAAATCAGTCAGCTTTTTATTAAATACAAGTTTGTTATCTCGGGTATCATCCTCATTAAGATACCACATGTATTCCTTAAAATTAACCTCTGATTTTTTTAAACCTACAACTGATTTGTTTTCCTCATCAATAGTGTGATAAAGGTTAAGGTTAAAGAAATCCTGATTTTTATTACCGCCTTTAAATTCGGTTCTTACCTGTAGCGTATCGTTTTGAGTAATATTAATAAGTTCAAAATCAGAAATTTTATATCTCTTCACTCTCATGCTATCCACGTTTACATAAGCATTGTAAAGCGGATTCCTGTTATCTACATCTAGGTTTATATTATAAAATACGTTTTTAAATGCCTCGATATTAGGCGAATCAAAATCAAGCTTAAATATCCCTTCATCTCCATTTATCCTCCCCTTTAAATGCGTATTCTTACTAATAGAAACCCCAGGCAACAGTATACCTACAATCTTATCGTAAATATTAAAGTGGAAATTTAAAAACTGACCGGGTTTAATTTTATTTGGCGAATAGTTAGCATAAAGGCTACCCAGTGCATTTTCTACCAAATCAGTAATTTCGTTTGTATAAAACTTACCTCTTATTCTACCTTCTATAATATCGGGTGAATTTATGGTAATAGTTCTTATAGCATCCTTATCAAAAACCGACTCAACCTCAAAGTCTTCAAAAAAGTAGTTTCCATAGCTGTTTTGGTAAGAAAGCTGGGTAACTTCGAGCTTACCGGCAAGATCATCCAGGTTATTACCCTTTGCCTTAAAATTAAAGTCCCCTTTAAATATGGAAATAGTATCATTTTTTATCAGTTTAAGCAAGGCTAAATCAGCATAATCAACAGCAGCGTGAAAATCATATTCCTTTCTCTTTTTACTCATGTCTACAAGTCCGTTAAACGACATGCGTAAGTTTTCATCATTACTGTTTACTATCCCTTTAAAGTACGGCCATTTCATACGTCCGTCTATATCTATTTTTTTGTAGTTATAGCCGTTAAACACCATTTGCTTAATATCTCCCTTAACAATGGTATTAAGCGATTGCTTGTTAAAACCTCTACCCTCTACTTCTAAATGAGCAGTAGTACTTTTTAATCCTTTTTGGTCAAATAGTTTTCCTAAATCCAGTCTGTCAGTATCAATAGTACCGGTATAAGTAGCAATATCGGGCTTATTAAAATCCTTGATAGAAAGGTTTGTGGTAGCCTCCCCCAGCTCACTACCCATATATAGGTTTGTAGTTAGGTCGGTTTTAGTAAGTACTACATTACCTGTTAGGTTTACTATACCTAAGTTCTCCAGTACCGGAGGCAAACTCTTACCCAGTATTCTTGGCATTATGTCCCTAAGGTGCAGATAGTTTGATGTGATTCGGTCAAAATCACCATTCATGTAAAAGCCCGGTCCCGTTTTATCAAACAGGTTCCTGAAGTTTACCGTACCTATAATTTCCGACTGCTGTGCATCAAGCAGTTTTAGGTTATATAGTATAAAGTTATTAAGCGGACCTTTTAATGTGGTTGACAGATAGAACTTTTGGTTATCCCCAAACTCATCATAAAAATAATTAAGCTCGTTAGATGATACATTAGCCCTGTCTACCTTAAAGTCAAACTCTACCTGATTAAGGAAGTCGCGCATTTTCTCGCGGGTGTAGGTCAGGGTCACATCACCTTTTAAGGCCGACTCTGCCGTTACAAGCTCCAGTTCTTTTAATTTTATATTGGTTAAGGTGTATGAAAACTGTGCCTTTAGGTTCTTTACAAAAAGTCCCCTATGATCCAGTAGCGATAGCTTTTGAATGTCGGCAGATATATCACTACCCTTAATATAAAAGTCTTTTAATTCTCCGCTAAGTTTTTGAAAATCGAGTGCTTTTGGAGTATTGGTATTTTCGTTGGTAAGACGGAATCTCCCATTCTCCACATATACCTTACCTGATTTAAGCCTGAATTTACCCGAACCCGGTTTTCCGTTATCAAACGATTTTACAAAAATATCAAGGCTTGAGCTGTCTTCCCCTTTGTAGGTTTTCATGTGTACATTAAGGGCATCGGCTTTTATCTCTCCAAATTCCAGCCTGCTGTTTGCTACATTTTTAAAGCTAAGCAGGTTTGTTTGTAATCTGTTGGCCGATATAAGCGTATCATTATGGTGGTCCATAATAAGTACGCCTTTAAGCTTAACACTACCAAAAATGGTAATAGCAACTTTATCTACAGTGATATGTGTACCAAACTGTTTGTTAAGGCTGTTAGTAGCTATACGCCCTATTTGTGTTTGTACAAAAGGAAGCGATAACGCAATAGCGAGCAGTAACAAAAACAGGATTATTCCTATTATGGTGCGAATAAGTATTTTTTTAAATTTTTTGATACTGCTATTTGTTTTAATTTTGCGTCTGAAAAGGGATTTGTGCAATTTACTGCAAAAGTAGGAATTTTTAACCTTTGTTTAAATCGCTTTAACCCAATTTTGTAATTCAAAATCCGTGCCTAAATTATGCAGGAAAAACCCACATATATATTAGCCATAGAAAGTTCGTGCGACGATACGGCTGCCGCTATATTAAAAAACGACAAAGTACTCTCTAATGTTGTGGCCAGACAGGCCGTACACGAAGAATATGGTGGTGTAGTACCCGAACTGGCCTCTAGGGCACACCAGCAAAATATTGTACCCGTTATAGATGTAGCCCTAAAAAAAGCCGGAGTTAAGCGCGAAGAGCTATGTGCTGTGGCTTTCACTCAGGGTCCCGGGTTAATGGGATCACTGCTTGTAGGTAGTTCCTTTGCCAAGTCGATGGCTATGGCGTTAAACGTGCCTCTTATAGCGGTAAACCACATGCAGGCACATATATTAGCCCATTTTATTACCGAAGAAGGTTTCGATAAGCCTGAGTTTCCTTTTCTGGCTATGACCATTAGCGGAGGGCATACGCAAATCGTTAAGGTAACCGATTATTTCACCATGGAAGTAATTGGTGAAACTACCGATGATGCTGTGGGCGAGGCTTTTGATAAAAGTGCCAAAATATTAGGACTTCCTTATCCGGGCGGACCGTTGATTGACAAGTATGCGCAAGAAGGTAATCCAAAAGCGTTTCAGTTTACCAAACCGAAAGTACCGGGACTTAATTTCAGTTTTAGCGGACTAAAAACCCAAATCCTGTATTTTGTACAGAAACAAACTGCGGAAAATCCCAACTTTATTGAGGAAAACCTACAGGATATTTGCGCATCCATACAGTACACCATTATTAATATCCTGATGGATAAGATAAAACTTGCCGTTAAGGAAACCGGAATTAAAAGTGTTGCTATTGGCGGAGGAGTTTCTGCAAACAGTGGTATACGAAAAACACTAAAAGATGCCGAAAAGAAATACGGATGGAAAACCTTTATTCCTAAATTTGAATATACTACCGATAATGCTGCCATGATAGGCATTGTAGGTTACCATAAATATCTTAAAAACCAGTTTAACGATGCCACTGTGGTATCTAAAGCAAGGATAGAACTTTAATATGCAGTTATTTTATACCCCACAGCTTACAGCAGAAGATACTTCTTTCTCTTTTGATAAGGACGAAAGCCGTCATATTGTTAAAGTATTACGCAAAAAAGAAGGTGATACCATTAATATTACTAATGGAGAAGGTATTTTATTTATTGCCGAAGTTGCTTTTGCCAACGAGAAGAAATGTGAGGTTAAAATAACCAAAAGGGAATTTTTTGAACCTATACCTTACTACCTGCATCTTGCCGTAGCCCCTACCAAGATGAACGACCGCTATGAGTGGTTTTTGGAAAAGGCTACCGAAATTGGTATCAACGAAATTACTCCTATTATTTGTGAACATAGTGAGCGTACCAATGTAAAAACCGACAGGTTTGAAAAAATACTGCACAGTGCCATGAAACAGTCGGTGCAGTTTTATATGCCGAAACTAAACGAACCCATATCGTTTAACGATTTTGTAGAAGCTACCGAAAAAGACTGTAAACTATACATAGCACACTGTGAGGAAACCGAAAAGAAACTCCTTAAGAGCGAACTTAACCCAAAGGAAAAGATTACCATACTTATAGGCCCCGAAGGCGATTTCTCCCCAAAAGAAATTCAGCTTGCCTTAAGCCGTGGTTTTGTACCCGTATCACTGGGTAATACCCGCCTGCGTACCGAAACTGCTGCTGTAGTAGCCGCACACAGTGTAGCATTTACAAACGAATAAATAAACATATACATCAGCAGGTGAGGTGCTTGGCATTAAACTCTGTGGCGTAAACAAATTAGAGAATAAAGCGTTAATAAGCATCCGCTGTTTGAGCATAGCGAGTTCGGATGGTTTAGCTTTATAAAGTAATTTGTAGCCTAAAGAGTTCCAGCCTTGACTTTTTGGTTCTTTTGTGTCAAGACAAAAGAACTATAAAAATATATGTACCTTAGCTTAAACAAGAAAACACCTTCCAAATGAATGATAAGAATTACCAAAAGATACTTAAAATGTCGTTTGCCAGTGTGTACCCTCACTATATAACCAAAGCCGAGAAAAAAGGACGTACTACGCAAGAGGTTAACCAGATTATACATTGGCTAACAGGTTACGATGAAAAAACACTGCAACAGCACCTTGACAATAAAACCAATTTTGAAGATTTTTTCACGCAGGCAACCATTAACGCAAATACATCAAAAATTACAGGTGTAATTTGCGGTTACCGCGTTGAGGATATTGAAGTACCCCTAATGCAACAAATACGCTATCTGGACAAACTGATAGACGAACTGGCAAAAGGTAAAGCCATGGAGAAGATTCTGAGGGAGTAAACTATCTAATCAGTATCTGTTATATCAATAAACAGTAATTCACAGTTTATTCTGTCAAACAATACCATTGAGTAATCCCATATAATATTATAGAACCACTCAGCCCTCGGGATTACGTTTATAGTATCAAGCGTTACATCCTGAAACCTGTTTTGAAACTCACCCTCAATAAAGTTTAGTGTAGTTTGCCAGGCGGTGTGTTGGTCAATATTGTTATATGCTCCTCCCTGCCCCATAATTCTGGAAAGCATTCCCGGTAAATCATAAATATCACCCCAACTATTATAACAACTTATTCTTGGTTTATCTTCGGTTATCTCTAAATCTTCCCTGTAATTTTTCAAATCAGGATGCTTGATAACATTCTTCAAAAATTTAATTTGATGCAACTTGTTATTTTGCACAAACCATTTAAAATCATCATTACCTATTACTTTATACTTGTGCATCTGTACTCCCCCATTACAGTGAGTATAGCTTATGGTTTCATCAAGTTTCCTCGCTTCTTCACTCCATTGGTTACAAGGCTCTAAACGAATGGTTTTCCATATTTTTGAAATCCTGTCGGCGTCAGGCATTTCATCATTATTATTTATATGTAGATTACTCATTTATTTACCATTTTGCAGTATGCAATATACTATAAACATTAATAAGAAGCTATGGCATTAGGCTCTGTGGTGTATAGAAAATTATGAATGAAGCGTTAATAAGCATCCATTGTTTGAGCGCAGCGAGTTCGGATGGTTTAGCTGAATGAAATAATTTTTAGCCTAAGGAGTTCATAGCCTTGACTTTTTGTTTCTTTTGTGTCAAGACAAAAGAACACTTAAACCAACTTTCCTTATATTTACATCATGAAAAAACTCCTTACACTACTATTGCTGTCCCCTGCACTGTTACTGGCGCAGGATATTGCGGTATTAAAATATTCGGGTGGTGGCGACTGGTATGGTAACCCAACATCGGTTCCTAACCTTGCCAAGTTTTGTAACCAGAACATCAATACCAAAATAAACACCAAAATAGCAACAGTAGAACCGGGAAGCCCTGATTTGTTTTCCTACCCATTTATACACATGACGGGGCACGGTAACGTAGTATTTAGTGATAACGATATTACCAACCTTCGCAATTACCTCACCTCGGGCGGTTTTTTACACATTGACGACAACTATGGTATGGATCAGTACATACGCCGCGAGATAAAACGTATTTTTCCCGACAAGGAACTCATTGCCGTACCCATAACACACGAAATATTTAAAGGTCCGTTTAACTTCCCTAACGGAATGCCTAAAATACACGAACACGACAACAAGCAACCAGAGGCCTTTGGTGTTTTTATAGAAGGCAGGCTGGTATTGCTGTATACTCATGAAACCGACCTTGGTGACGGATGGGAAGACCCCGAAGTACACAACGACCCTAAGGAAGTAAGGGAAAAGGCGCTTAAAATGGGTGCAAACATTGTTAACTACGCTTTTAATAATTAATGTCGCAGCAGCTTACCCACAACGAATCTGTTTTCAGTAAAAAAATATTTCCCGTAACACTGGTTTGCGATAATATCGTATTCCAGCCCAATATCGGTTCGCTGTTCCGTATAGCAGAGGCTTTCGGTGTAAGCGAAATTATTTTTGTAGGTGAAGATATTGCTCTTACTCCGCGCAAAATAAACCGTACTTCCCGCAGTACGCATAATATGGTAAAGCATCAGGTTATTGAAAAGACCGAAGATGCCATTAACCTCATCACCCAAACCGACAGTCATATTGTGGCACTGGAAATTACCGATAAAAGCATACCACTTACCAAAGCACAGTTTAGCACTGATAAACCAATTGTACTTATTGCCGGAAGCGAAATATCGGGTATTAGTGAAAGCTTCTTAAAGGTGGCACATCAGGCGGTACATATAGAAATGTTTGGTGACAACAGCAGCATGAATGTAGTACAGGCAGTAGGCATAGCCCTGTATGACATAACCTCAAAAATTGGTTAAAGACTATCGGCATTAGGCTTTTTTTTCTTACATTCACGCTAACAAATCAATCATCAAACAATGATCACATCAAGAACTATAGCTAACGGTATTGTAAGGGCGGTACTTATACTGTCTGTCATCTTTTTAGCCCTGCTGTTTGTATACAAGATAAAACTGTTGTTTGTTTATCTTTTTATAGCCCTTATTGTAAGCTTAATAGCATCGCCGGTTATACATTTTTTTGAAAGGAGGCTAAAGTTTAAACACACCATTGCCGTGATAACCACCCTTGCTCTTTTCCTGCTGTTGCTAATAGGTTTTATAATGCTTTTTGTTCCGCTTATCATTACGCAGAGCCATAACCTTTCGCTGCTTGACACAGCACAGTTGCAACAGGATCTTAACAGTGTTGTAATGCAGGTTAAAAGCTATTTTTCAGATTATAATATAGACACCAGTAAACTGATGAAAGAGGCCGATATCACCTCGAGCATCAACTTTACATTTATACCTGACTTTATTAACTCGCTGGTAGGTATACTTAGCGGATTTGGTGTCGGGCTGGCATCGGTACTGTTCATTACATTTTTCTTTTTAAAGGATACCGAGCTGTTTACCAAAAGCTTCAGGAAAATACTTCCGGACGAGCATGAAGAAAAAATATTACATTCAATAGGTAAGGTAAATCATCTATTAAGCCGTTATTTTATTGGGCTTATATTACAAATGAGTATATTGTTTGTAATGTACCTTATTGTACTGCTTATTTTTGGTGTTGAAAATGCCTTTATTATCGCCTTTATCACTGCGTTACTAAATATTATACCATACATTGGTCCGTTAATCGCTACCGTACTGGTTATAGTACTTACCATGCTGGGGCACATAGGGCCAGAGGCTCAGGGCGAAATGCTCTCTACAACCATTTATGTACTTATTGGTTACAGCATTGCTCAGGTAATAGACAACAATGTAAGCACGCCAATTATATTTTCTAACAGTGTAAACTCACATCCATTGGAAATATTTATAGTAATTTTGGGCAGTGGTTTTGTTTTCGGGATACTGGGTATGATTATCGCCGTACCTATGTACACCATCATTAAAGTGGTTGCAAAAGAGTTTTTCCCACAAAACCCGATAGTAAAAATACTAACGAAAGATTTATAGTTTGCCTCTTACCATTTTAAGTCCGCAGGTTCAGGAGTTTATTTTACAGAATACCAACACCAATGTGACCAAACTCGCATTGCAGAAAAACCCGTTCCCCGATGTGGAATGGACCGAGGTACTAAACCAAATCGCTGCGAGACAAAAAGCAAAGGACAAACTCCCTACCTGGTTTGAGAGCAGTAATATTATTTATCCTTCAAAAGTATCGGTAGAGCAAACCTCATCAGAAATCACAGCTCAGTACAAAGCATCCCTTGTATCAGGTGAAAGTCTTATTGACCTTACCGGAGGTTTTGGTGTGGACGATTATTATTTTGCTAAAACCATTAGCAAAGTAGCCCATTGCGAAATGAATGAACAACTCTCTCAAATTGTTGCTCATAATATTAGCAATATGGGAGTTAGCAATATACAATGCTATACAGGCGACAGCCTTGATACCTTAACCGAACTGAAACAACAGTGGGACTGGATTTACATAGACCCATCTCGCCGTAGTGATGTTAAGGGAAAGGTTTTTATGCTAAAAGATTGTCTGCCTAACGTACCCGAACTTTTAGACACTTACTTTAACTACAGTAGTAACATACTCATTAAAATAGCTCCGTTGTTGGATATAGCTGCCGGATTAGGTGAACTGCATTCGGTTAAGGAAATATACATTACAGCCCTTAATAACGAAGTTAAGGAGCTGCTTTGGCGCCTTGAAAAAGGATTTACAGGAATACCTGCCATACATGCGGTAAATCTTAGTAAAGACGGTGAACCAGAAGTATTCACTACCACGGTAGAAGATGAACCTAATGCCTCCTATTCCCTACCGTTACGTTACCTGTATGAGCCCAATAGTGCCATAATGAAGTCGGGCGCATTTAACGATGTGGCAAAACAGTTTAACCTGTACAAACTACACAGGCATACGCAACTTTACACAAGTGATACATTGATTGATTTTCCGGGGCGCAGATTCGTTATTAATGAGATTGTGCCTTATGGTAAGACCGAAATGAAAAAGCACGCTACAGGACAAAAAATGAACATTACCGTGCGTAACTTCCCTATACCAGTAGAAGGGCTTCGTAAGAAATGGAAAATAAAGGACGGAGGCGATACCTACGCATTTTTCACTACCGATAAGGATAATAACAAACTAATGCTTGTTTGCAGTAAAGCCTGATTACTGAACAGGTACTAGCCTTAGTATACTGGCATCGGTATCTTCAACACCTACATAAATATAACCGTCCGGTCCCTGCCTTACATCTCTAAGTCGGCCTATGTTTTTAAGCAATTTCTCCTCGTGGGTAACCTTATTGCCGTCAAGGTAGCAAAGGTTAAGGTATTTAAAGCGTAAGGATCCTATAAGTAAAGCCCCCTTCCACGGCTTATAAACATCGGAAGTTACAAAAGCCATTCCGCTTGGCGCAATAGACGGTATCCAGTAGTGCAACGGATCCTGTATACCCGGAGCTTCGGTTTTATCAGTAATTACCTCTCCGTTATAATTAATACCGTAGCTTACCAATGGCCAACCGTAATTGGTACCCGGAGTGATTATATTAATCTCATCCCCACCACGCGGACCGTGTTCGGTTTCCCATAGTTCGCCCGTGAACGGATTAATAGCCAAACTCTGCGGGTTACGGTTACCATAGCAATATAAGCTGGTAGGCTTACCGTTTTTATCCTTAAACGGATTATCTGCAGGTATACTTCCGTCATCCTTTATGCGGTGTATTTTGCCCAACTGATTATCGCCCAGTGTTTGCGGGTTTCCGTTTTCGTTGCCCCTTTCCCCTACCGATATGAACAGGTAACCCTTATCGTCAAACACCAGTCTGCTACCGTAATGATGACGTGTAGGTGCATACGGATTGGCCTCAAAAATTATCTTTTGTTGTTTTAAACTATTCCCCTCAAGTATAGCAGTCATAACTGCTGTGGTGGCCAGTTTGCGTCCGTTTTCCTTTTTCCCTTTAGAATACGAAAAATAAATACGGTGGTTGTTTGCATAATCAGGATGTAAAATCACATCCAGTAGTCCGCCCTGTCCTTCGGCAACCACTTCCGGTACACCGTTAACTTTGGTATTCTTTCTGTTCTTTACCCTATACAGTTCTCCTCCCCTGTTAGTTACCAGTAGTTCATTATCTGGTAAAAAAGCAATACCCCAGGGAACAGCAATTCCGGTTGCTATAGTATCTACCTTTACAGTAAGCTTTTCGCTTTTAAACAGGTTGGACTTAGGAGAGTCGTCAAAATAATACTGTTCCACATTTTTTATTCCGGCAAGTATGTATTGAGCCAGTTCTTCGGTTTCCTTATCACTAAAGGTTTCAGCAAATGCAGGCATACCATCATTACTATAGCCGTTTTTAATACCAAAAACCAAATCCTTTAGCTCACTGCCGTGTTTCCATTGCCTGTCTACAAACATATCCATTTTCTCGCCGTGGCAGCCGCTACAGTAGTTTTGGTAGTTTTGTGCAGCCCTGTCCTGATTCGTTGTTACAGCGACCTCCTGAGCCACGGTATAGCCTTCCTTTTTATCCTTACAGGAAAACAACACAACACAAGCTACTGCCATTACCGGAAATACAAATGTTTTAAAAGTCATGATGCAGATTTTTAAGCTGTCAAAGTACAAAAACATAGTGGCTGGTGCAATGCAAAACCAAAAGGCTATTATTAAATTAAACCTAAAATTTAAAAGCATGGCTGTATCATTTTAATTATATTTGGCTCTTATCTCATTAATTTAAAGCACACCGCATACATGAAAAAATACGTACTGATGCTATTGCTGGCTTCAGGCCTTACAGCACAGGCTCAGCAGGACGACTGCAATTTTACTGTTGTAACTACCGATACCGGAGAAACAAAATCGACTCCCGAATATTTAATGCACGAAAAGGTATTTGCCGGAACATCGAGCTTTGTTTTCTTCTCCATGACACTACATGACGACATACCGGTACTAAACTTCCAGTTACTGGCAAAAAGTGATGATTTCCCTAAAGCGTATTGTTTTACAAAAAAATCTCGCATACACCTGCAACTCACCAGCGGAAAAGTTATAACCCTGTATTGTATAGATGAAGATGCCTGCTCACAATTGTTGTATGACGAAGCCGAAAAGAAAAATTTAAGAATGCTTAACGGACATTTTTTGTTCACTAAAGGATCTATTGAAGATTTAGAGGCGTCTCCAGTACTTTTTATGAGAGTACTTTACTCGGCTGAAACCGTAGATTATCCTTTAAGAAGTAACCTTGAATCAGAAACTATGGGCAAAAATTACAAGCCGGATAGCTATTTTATTCAATACCTCAAATGTGTTAAGTAAAAAACTACAATTTTTTAATGTTGCTATAATGCTGAGTGTGAAATACTTTAAATTAAAGTTTCAAAAAAATTAAAAAAACCTTTAAAAATAGTTGCAGAAACCAGAATCATCATCTACATTTGCAACCGCAAAAAAGGCTTAACGTCTTGAGCAAAGAGGAGAGGTGCCGGAGTGGTAACGGAGCAGATTGCTAATCTGTCGGCGGGTAACCGTCGCCAGGGTTCGAATCCCTGTCTCTCCGCTTCTTTTCGGGGTGTAGCGTAGCCCGGTCATCGCGCCTGGTTTGGGACCAGGAGGTCGCAGGTTCGAATCCTGCCACCCCGACAAAAAGACTAACACAAACTTCGGTCGCGTAGCTCAGCTGGATAGAGCACCTGCCTTCTAAGCAGGCGGTCACAGGTTCGAATCCTGTCGCGATCACAAAAAGCCTTTGAGAAATCAAAGGCTTTTTTGGTTTATATAAGTATCTAAAAAATTTAGCTCGTTATTTCCAGCGAATGTATCTCCTCCTCCTTAATATTAAGATGATATTGTAATACAAGAGGACTCCCCGGAAAAGAACCTGAAATTTCTGCACTTAAAACACTGCTAGTATCACTCATTTTGGTATACGCTACCGGCTTCATCATAACCTGATACCTTTTATTCGCATCCTCTATCCAGGCTTTAATCTCATCTTTTCCTTTATACGTTTTTCCTTCATCAAAAACCTCAGCATTTTCAGTAAAACAATCTGCATAAGCTACAGCATCAAAATCATTTTGTGCTTTTACTAAACCTAATACTACTTTTGGTAAATCTGTTGTATCCATAATATAAAAATTTTAAACGGTAGGTATAGTACCACCGTCAATTATAAACTCTGTTCCTGTTAAATAATCTGCTTTGTGTGAAACTAAAAAACCTATTAGTTCTGCCACCTCTTCAGGCTTAGCCGGTCTTCCGTAAGGTATCCCTCCCAGGCTATCCATTACTGTTTGCACTGCCTCGTTAAAAGTAACACCTGTTCTCTCTGCAATTTCATTCATCATAGATGTAGCACCATCTGTTTGAATCCAGCCGGGAGAAACCGTTAATACACGAACACCCTTTGGCGAGACCTCATTAGACAGGTTTTTACTATAATTAATCAATCCTGCTTTTGCAGCCGCATAAGGCAAGGTAGAATCGTATAAGGGTAATTTACCCTGAATAGAAGCTATATGGATAATAACACCTTTCTTTCGGGTTATCATTTGAGGAAGGAAAGCCCTATCTAAACGGACAGGCGCAAACAGATTGGTCTGAATAGTTGTTTCCCAGTCTTCATCATTAAGCGAAACAAATCCGCCACCCTTAGTATCAGACCCTCCCAAATTATTAATCAAAATATCAAGCCTGCCAAACTTTGCCATAACCTCATCAACAACTTTTTGAGTTCCTTCTGCCTTACTTAAGTCAGCTGCAATAAAATACAAGCCTTCTTTAGTCTCAGCAGGGCTATTCCTCGCGGTAATAATTACCGTTGCTCCGGCAACATATAACCTTTCTGCTATTGCTTTCCCGGTTCCTTTAGTACCTCCTGTCACTAAGGCTACTTTACCTGTAAGTTCTTTGTTAAAATTAAATTCCTGTGTCATCATTTATTATTTTTATACAAAGTTCAGGAGTATGTATTGTTTGTACAAGTACGGAAAACCGAATTGCATAGGGATAAATTATTCCCCTATTGTACATTTTGGAACATTAGGGTAACTTTGTAATATGTATGAGAGAAAAATACCTTTAAACCTAAATTGCGGACTCGATTTAATTGGAGAAGTTCTATATGGTAAATGGAAAATACGTTTACTGTGGTTTATTAATGAAGGTAATAAACGTCCGAGTGAGTTGCAACGTAAAATCCCCGATGCTTCACGCAGGGTTTTAAATATGCAGTTAAAGGAATTGGAAAAACATGAATTGGTTAGCAGGAAAGTATATGCTGTTGTTCCGCCAAAAGTTGAATACTCCCTAACTGATTTTGGTAAAACATTAATTCCTGTTATTAGCCTTATGGGAGAATGGGGTGATAAAAATGAAGAACGGTTACGAAATGTGATTACTAAATAATCTAAAACTTCACTACTACACTACCACCAAACTGCTCTCCGTTATAAAATGGCATTGCCATAGCTGTTACCTTACTTTCTGTATTGCCTCCTTTAAATACCTTATTCTTTAAAAAAGGATACACCCAGTAGGCTATTTTGGTACTCAGTATACCAATACCCGCTCCGGCAGCCACATCGGTAAGCCAGTGCCTGTTGTTGTATATACGCATCAGTCCGGTTCCGGTAGCCACTATATAGCCCGATATACCATACCAAATAGATTTGTGCTTATACTCCTGAAACAGGAACTCAGCCCCAGCAAAAACAGTAGCCGTATGCCCTGACGGAAACGAATTGTAAGATGTAATATCAGGTCGCTGTATATTGGTCATTGCTTTTATACTTCTTATACTGGTAAAAGTTATAAGTAACGATGTGGTTAGGATAATGGTACGGTCGCCTAGGTTATGCTTCCCTTCTACTCCAACTAAATTTAAGGCATACACCGAAAGCATGGGTACAAAACGGGTAACATCATCCACCCTTCGCTCCTTATGCTCATTTTTCAAAACCTTAGTCCTTATATCGGTATTCAGCTTTTTGATATCGTCGTTATGCAACCCTATTACCCCATAAGCTATAAGTGTACTTGGTATTATAATCTGTTTTACATTAAAGCGATACCTTGAGTCAGAAAAATCACTTATCTTAACTGTATCATTAGCAATCTTATTTTCCTGTGCTGTAAGCCATAACGGAAAAAAAACTAAAAGTAAAAACAGCCTTTTTATCATAGTATAGGGATCGTATTAACATCTGTAAGGCGCCAAAATAAGGAAATAAATTCCTATTAAACAAAACTAAAATCTTATGGTTACGGCAGCCCCCAGTTGTTCTCCGTTATAATAAGGCATCGCCATAGCAGAAACTTTTTTTTCACTGTTTTTACCTTTAAAAACTTTATCTCTTAAAAACGGATAAACCCAGTAGGCAAACTTAGTACTCAGTATCCCTATACCGGCACCGGCAGCTACATCAGTAAGCCAGTGCCTGTTATTATACATCCTGAACATACCGGTACCGGTAGCCACAAGGTAACCCGATATACCATACCATATAGATACATCTTTATACTCCTGCCATAAAAACTCGGCTCCGGCAAAAGCAGTAGCAGTATGCCCCGATGGAAACGAATTGTATGAACTGCCATCTGGTCGTAACTGGTGTGTAACCGATTTAAGAGAAAGTACCGTACTACTCATTACAATATAAGATGTAGCCATGATAATAGTCCTGTCCTTAAAATTATGTTTCCCTTCTACCCCTGCCAGGTTAAGGGTATAAACCGATAGTGCAGGAGCATATTGCATAAAGTCGTCAATAGTAATTTTTTGGTCAATATCCTCAACCACTTCATTGCGGATACTGTAATTAATTTTTTTACACTGTCCGTTATCCAACCCTATTACACCATAGCCAACCAGCGCCACAGGTATTACCAGTTGACGGAAATTATAACGGCTATGTTTTGTTGCTGTCGAATCGGTTATGGTGTCGGTTTGGGCCAGCTGTGCTTTTACTACGTAAGGGCAAAATAGTAAAAGTAAAATCAGTTTTATTATCCTCTTCATTTTTATAGTACGGTATTTATCTCTTTAACGGATAGCCCCTTAAAAAAATTGAACACCAAACCTAATCTTAAGCCAATCTTAAATTTGAATTTAAACCTCCAAAAACTGTAGAACCTCTACACACCACAGTAGGCAGTTCCCCACAAAAACAGTGTAAAAACACCCGTATTCCCTTAAAACCTTAACGGCACAGTTATTTCATTATAGTAAGCGTAACCGAGAAATATAAATAAAAAGACTATGAAAAATCTATTTTTATCAGGCGCTTTAATGCTGGCTTTAGCACTAAACGCCAACACTGTTAACCCAACAACAAACATTAACGAAGGTACAGCGGTAGCAAAACATCAGGAAAAAGAGTATAAAGTAATTGAACAGGGCGACATTGCACCCGAAGTGCTTAAAAGTGCGGTAGACAAATACGGAGGATATGCATTAGTAAACGCGTATGTGGCTGCCGATGGTACCGACTATAAGTTTATATTAACTAAAGACGGTAAAGATCTTACTGCATACTTTAAAAACGACGGCGAATTTATTAAAGAGGAAACAGCATAATCCATAATCCTTAAATAGTAATAAACAACCAGAGAGGGGGCATTTGCCTCCTCTTGCCTTTTTGTATAAAATATAGCTTTTTAAACGGGTCATTGATTATCTTTGCATCGCAATTACTTGATTACCAAAATGACTACTGATATTGTAATAATCACCGATTTCTCTCCCGAATACAAACAGGCTTTTAAACAACTTAACGAAGAATGGATATCTAAATACTTTGTAATGGAGGAAGCCGACTATAAAGCGCTTGATAACCCTGAAAGCTATATACTTGATAAAGGCGGATACATTATTATAGTACTCCATAATAATGAACCCGTAGGAACCTGTGCCCTAATTAAAATGGACGATGAGAAATATGATTTCGAACTGGCTAAAATGGCAGTATCACCAAATATACAGGGAAAAGGCATTGGCAAAAAACTGATGAAGGCCGTAGTTCACAAAGCTAAAAGCAAAGGAGCCAAATGGCTATACCTGGAAAGTAATACCATACTAACCCCTGCTATTACACTATACGAAAAAACAGGCTTTGTAAAAGTAGAAAGAACTGCAACACCTTATGAGCGTTGCAATATCCAAATGGAACTGGAATTAAAATAATCCTTTAACCGACTCTACAAAATAAGGCGAGTCGTTCCATTGTATTTTTTTGTATTTAAAGTCCTGCTTCATACTATCAGGAAGACAACTGTACAGGGCTTCACTTATCTTTTGAAGTAGCAGCTTGCGCGAAAAAGTTTCGGCTACCACCAGGCTAATTTCCCTTACCGGCTTTGGATCATTAAACTCCTTATAAAGCGGGTTTTCCTTTTCATCAATCACACTCAACAAAGGTAGTATAGCAAAACCCAAGTCAGCCCTTACAAGATTCTTTAATGTTTCTATAGAACTTATATCATAGGTAAATCCATCGTGCTTGTCAACACTTCCCGTTAATCCGCAAATATCAAGTAGCTGTGCATTATAACAATATTCATGTTCCAGTAGCAACAACTGAGGTTTATCCTGTGGTTGCAATTCATAATGAGTCGCCCCTGCCATAGGGTGATTACTGTTAAGGTAAGCCACAAACGGTTCGTAAAACACAGGGTGTTCCTTTAAACCATTAGCCCCCGTAGGCGTTGCCATAAGAGCAATATCTATATCACCTGTAAGGGCATCGTTTATTAATATACCTGTAGGGAGTTCCTTTATAGTAAAATGCATTTTTGGAGCTACTTCTTTCATCTTCTTAATAAACTGCGGAACCAAATAAGGCGACAGTGTTGAGATTACCCCAATGGTACACTCGCCTTCCAGCTGATTCTTTTCATGAATTACAAAACCCCTTATATCATTTACCTCCCTTAAAATCTTTTTGGCTCGGTTTATAATTTCCTTTCCCGGTGTAGTAGGCTTTAAGGGTACTTTGGTTCGGTCAAATATCTTAATGCCTATTTCTTCCTCTAAATTTTTAAGCTGAATGGTAAGCCCAGGTTGGGTCACCATACATTCCTCGGCAGCCTTAACAAAGTTACGGTGCTCGTCCAGTGCTACTATATATTTTAATTGCTGAATCGTCATGATTATAAAATATTTTTATAAAGGTAAAAAATTATTAATTTGATTTATAAATTATACTGCAATAATTTTGACTCATCAAATCGAAAGAATTATAATTTAAAACTTAATGCGATGAGAACAATACTTTTATCAGCAATCATGTTACTGGGAGTAACAGTTGCACAAGGTCAAACAGACATTACCCTTGCAGGGAACTACAGCGTGGAAAAAAACACCCGCGAATTTTTAAAAGCAGTACACAGCGGTAACGGTCCGCAAATTTATGAGCTATCTATAGCAGATGCCCGTAACGTACTTATCAATGCACAAACAGGCGACTATAAAAGGCCTGATGCCGATGTGGAAGAACGCACCATTACCCAAGACGGAAAAACAGTTTCCATAAGAATAGTAAAACCTAAAAGAAGTAAAGAAAAACTACCCGTACTAATGTATTTTCACGGTGGCGGATGGATATTAGGTAACGCCTTTACTCACGACAGGTTAATTAAAGAACTGGCAGTAGGCGCTAATGTCGCTGTAGTATTTGTAAACTACACCCCAGCACCCGAAGCACAATTCCCTGTGGCAAACGAAGAAGCTTATGCTGCTACCAAATGGATTAAACAAAACGGAGCTTCTATAGGGCTTAACACTACAAAACTTGCCGTAGGCGGCGACAGTGTGGGTGGAAATATGGCAATAGCCGTAACCCTTATGGCTAAAGAGCGTAAAGGACCTCAAATTGATTTTCAGTTATTATTCTACCCTGTTACTAATGCCGAGTTTGACACCGCATCGTACCAGCAATTCTCTACAGGGCATTTTTTAACCCTTAATGCTATGGTTTGGTTTTGGGATGCTTATGCTCCAAACAAAGCCGATAGGGATAATATTACCGCATCTCCTTTAAGAGCTGATATTGAACAGTTAAAAGGATTACCTGAAGCGCTTGTAATAGTAGCAGAAAACGACGTACTGAGAGATGAGGGCGAAGCGTATGCTAAAAAACTGAATGCAGCCGGGGTTAAAGTAACTGCTACAAGATACATAGGTACAATACACGATTTTGTAATGCTAAACCCTATTACAAATACACCGGCACCAAGAGCAGCCATTAAACAGGCTATTGATGCCTTAAAAGAAAAACTGAATTAATTATCACAAACAAATAACAACAACTTTTAAAATTTAATATCATGAAATTTACAAGAAAAGCAACAGCAAACTGGAAAGGTACAGGAATGGAGGGTACAGGTAAAATATCTACACAAAGTACCGTATTAAACGACACTCAGTTATCATTCAAAACCCGATTTGCAGACGGTGTGGGTACTAACCCCGAAGAGTTACTGGCAGCAGCACATTCCGGATGTTTTACCATGCAGCTAAGCTTTCTGCTTAATGAAGCCGGATTTACAGCCGATAATCTTGATACTGAAGCTAAAGTAACTTTTGAAGACGGAACCATTACTACTATAGTATTGGATCTTACAGGAAGTGTACCGGGTATAACAGCACAGGAGTTTAGCGAAATAGCCGACAAAGCAAAACAAATATGTCCTATATCAAAAGCTATAAATGCTGCTATTAGCCTAAATGTAACAATGGTATAAAATAAAAACAGGGCTAAAAACGAAAATTCCCCTGGTAAGGAGGGGAATTTAGCAATTTTTAATCCTGCATCTATTAATAAAAAACTACTTTCAAAAATTTGGAATTGAGTTTAAAAATAAAATCCCTCCTTTCGGAGGGATTTTCCCACCATAAACTCAAATATTGAGCAGGTACTACCTGTTCGTTAGAATACACATGCAAATATCCCTTCTTTCTTCAATTTGTGAAATACCATAAAACACTGATTTTGCCATGTGGAAAACACGTAGTCGACGTAAGAAATTACGTAAATTCAGCATGTAAATGCAATATTAAAAAGTATTTTCTTACAAATATTGTTTTTACAAAGATTTAGTTTTCAAAAAAATTAAAAAACCTCATCGGTAAAGTGTAAAAATAAATCGCCAATGTGTGTAAATACCAGTGTTTTTATACAAAAACCACATATTCTCAAATCATTCCCAATAAAACACGTTATTTGCTGTTTATTTTTAAATATTTTGTTTTTTTTAGTCTAAAAAATCATTAAATTCGCAACTTAAACAAATATATTAAAGACAATAGCAATGAGTAAAAAAGTAGTAATCGTATCGGCTGTAAGAACTCCTATAGGAAGCTTTATGGGATCTCTTTCTACCGTGTCTGCTGCATACCTTGGTGGTGCTGCCATTAAAGGCGCTTTAGAAAAAATAAACTTAGACCCTAAGCATATTGACGAGGTGTTAATGGGTAATGTGGTACAGGCAGGTGTTGGTCAGGCTCCGGCAAGACAGGCTTCAAGATTTGCAGGCTTACCTGATAACGTAATCGCTACTACTGTAAATAAAGTATGTGCCTCTGGTATGAAAGCTGTTATGCAGGGTGCACAAAGCATTATGTGTGGTGATGCCGATGTAATTGTTGCGGGCGGTATGGAGAACATGAGCCTTATACCTCACTATGTACACATGAGAAATGGTCAGAAATTCGGACCGGCTACTATGATTGACGGATTACAGAAAGACGGACTTACAGATGCTTATGATAATAATGCAATGGGTGTATGTGCTGATCTTTGTGCTACAGAATATAAAATTACAAGAGAAGAGCAGGATGCCTTTGCTATCGAATCATACAACCGTTCGGCTGCTGCATGGGATGCAGGTAAGTTTGATAACGAGATTGTACCGGTAGCAGTTCCACAAAGAAGAGGCGAACCTGTTATGGTGACTAAAGATGAGGAGTACACTAACGTAAGGTTAGATAAAATCCCGTCTCTAAACGCTGTATTCACTAAAGATGGTACTGTAACCGCTGCAAATGCTTCTACCATTAACGACGGTGCTGCTGCACTTATATTAATGAGCGAAGAGAAAGCAAACGAACTTGGACTTAAGCCACTTGCTTATATCAAATCGTATGCAGATGCAGAACAGGAGCCAAAATGGTTTACTACCTCACCTGCTAAAGCGTTACCAAAAGCGCTTGATAAAGCAGGTATAACTAAAGACGATGTAGATTTCTTTGAGTTTAACGAAGCCTTCTCGGTAGTTGGTATCGCTAACTCAAAAATATTAGGCCTTGATGCTGCTAAGGTAAACGTAAACGGTGGTGCTGTATCACTGGGTCACCCACTGGGATGCTCTGGTGCACGTATCATAGTAACGCTTATCAATGTATTAGAGCAAAACAATGCTAAAACCGGTGCTGCTGCTATTTGTAACGGTGGTGGTGGTGCATCTGCAATCGTTATTGAACGTTCATAATAATTGGTTATTATACTGTAGGCTGTTATTAACTTTTGTGAAAACAGCCAAACCTTGTAACGCTGCTTCAGAATTAACCTTTATATTTGTGGTTATGCTTGGAGCAGCGTTACTTTTTTAAACGCTGTTAACAACCAACTCAAAATAAACAACAAATAATTAATTACTATAAATGTTTGGTATTTGTAATCTTGCTATTGTCCCTCTTCGTTTAGAACCGAATGACAGAAGCGAAATGACATCACAGGTTTTATTTGGTGAACATTTTAAAATTTTACAGCAAAAGGCAAAATGGACACACATACAACTTGCTTATGATGGTTATAAAGGATGGATAGACAATAAACAGTACAAAACAATTACCGAGGAAGATTATAAAAATCTGTCCTCCTGCCCTGCCGTATTAAATTCTGATTTGGTAGAGTATGTAACCACACCAAACAATTTACTTATTCCCATACCTATGGGAGCTTCGTTATCCTTTATGGATTTCCCTGAAATTAATACTGAAGCTTTTTCATTTGAAGGATTAAAAACATCAGGAATAACTGCAAAAGAAAACCTGCTTAAAACAGCCTTTATGTACCTTAACGCTCCTTACCTATGGGGCGGAAAAACACCTTTTGGGTTAGACTGTTCGGGCTTTACACAAATGGTATACAAACTAAACGGATACCACCTAAAACGCGATGCCTCACAACAGGCAACACAGGGTGAAGCACTAAGCTTTATTGAGGAAAGCGAACCGGGTGATCTTGCCTTTTTTGATAACGACGAAGGTAATATTATCCACGTTGGTATTATAATGGAAGACAACTACATTATACACGGTCACGGTAAAGTACGTATTGACCGACTGGACCATTTAGGCATCTATAACAACGAAACCCGTAGGCATACGCATAAACTAAGGGTAATCAAGAAAATAATATAACACTGGTTATAAACAATATAAAATAAAATCCTGTTTTAATTAACAGGATTTTTCATTTTAGGCACGATGCTTGTTTAGTTTGTGGCAACTAAATAAAACCACATGAAAAAACTATTATTCTTACCTTTTATGCTGCTGTTTCTTGTAAGCTGTAGTAAAGACGATGACTTACAAGTAACACAAACCGAACAACCCTTAACGGAAGCAACTTATCTTAATGTTGCATATGGCAGTGACCCCGAGCAGACCATGGATGTGTACCTGCCTGCTAACCGAACCGAAGATACCAAGGTATTCGTTTTAATACACGGAGGCTTTTGGTATGCCGGAAGTAAAGAAGATTTTAATCAGGCTGTACCTATTATTAAACAATACTTCCCTGATTATGCCATTGTAAATATCAATTACAGGCTTGCAGATATAGGCAGCCCTGCTTATCCTAAACAGATTGAGGACATACAGCAAATGTTTCAGTATCTTGAAAGTAGTGATTATACTATTTCAAACGATTATGCATTAGTAGGCGTTAGTGCCGGAGCTCACCTGTCAATGTTGTATGCCTATAAATATGATACCGAACATAATGTAAAAGCCGTTTGTGATATTGTTGGCCCTGCCGACTTTACTGATGAAGCTTATACTGATCATCCGCAATATGAAAATGCAGCACTGGCTTTACTAGGTACAGCATCTCCTACTCAGCAACAGTTACAGGAAGTAAATCCTGTTAATTTTATTACCGGTATGGCTCCGCCAACAATCAGTTTTTATGGAGGTCAGGACGAACTAATACCAAGCTCTCAGGGACCACTGCTTAAAGCAGCACTTGATAATGCTGGAGTGTATAACGAATATACCCTTTACCCAAGCGGAGGACACTTTGACTGGGACCTGGCTACCCTTACAGACATGTATAGTAAGCTTATCCCTTTTTGCCAGAACCATTTTTAACCAATTATAATAACCTACCTTAAATGTAAAGCAGGCCTAAAAGCCTGCTTTTTTCTTACATTTTTTATTTATATTTACCTCATGTACAAACCTGTACAAATAACCATACCTACACCATGCCATGAAAAATGGGATGAAATGACACCTACCGATAAAGGAAAGTTTTGTGCCGCCTGCCAAAAAAACGTGATTGACTTTACAAAAGCAACCGACAGGGAAATTGTACAGTCAATTAACGGCAACAAAAACCTTTGTGGGCGCTTCTCTCCTTCTCAATTAGATAGGGATTTAATTGTACCGAAAGAAAAAAGTACAGCATGGACTGCCGTTGCTGCCGGGATAATTAGTTTTATTACACTCGGGGTACATAAAGCCACAGCACAGGAGACTGTAAAAACAGAACAAACCGATGTAAAAACTGATTCCATTGCGCAAGAAAATCTTCCTGAAAAATGGATTGTAACAGGTACTGTAAGTGATGAATTAGGTGCCTTACCCTCTACTAATATTATTGTGAAAGGAACTACAAGATCAACTCAAACAGATATAGAAGGAAATTATTCTATTGAAGTGGAAAAAGGAGATGTTCTACAATTTTCATATATAGCACACAATCCTGTAGAAGTAACAATAAATAGTTCGTCAGAAATTAATATAACCTTGACAGAGCAATGCATAGAGCATGGAATAGCTGGAGGTATTATGATTAGAAGGTCATTCTTCGGACGGATATTTCATTCAATTGGTAATATATTCAGGTAATGAGAAAACCAGTTCAAATAGCAATCCCGCAGCCATGCCACGAAAAATGGGATGAGATGACTCCTACCGATAAGGGAAGGTTTTGTGCTGCCTGCCAAAAAAATGTAACTGATTTTACAAAAGCATCCGACAGGGAAATCACCAATGTCTTTAACACTGAAAAAAATCTTTGCGGACGCTTCTCTCCCTCTCAGCTTAACAGAAATTTAATTGTACCGAAAGAAAAAAGTACAGCATGGACTGCTATAGCTGCCGGAGTAATTAGTTTTATTACACTCGGGGTACATAAAGCCACAGCACAGGAGACTGTAAAAACAGAACAGACTGAAAACACCAAAAGCTACGAAACTCTTGGAATACTGACTGGTGTTGTTCGTGATAAAAATGATGTACTACCCGATGTTACTATTATAAACAAAACGAATAACGAAACCACCGTTTCCCTATTAAGCGGAGATTATGAAATACTGGCTGATAAAGGCGATATTGTAGAGTTTTATCTTGACGGATATATTACCCAAACCGTAACTGTTAAATCAAGTCCTCATAAAAACATAAAACTTAAAAAGGATAAAAACTATAATGAACAGGAACAAAAAACAGGATCTTTTGTTATAACCGGAACTGTAAATGATGAAACCGGGCCTTTACCTAGTGCGAATATCGTTATAAAAGGTACATCAATAAGTACACAGGCAGATATAAACGGAAACTACTCTATCGAAGTAAAAAAAGGGGATATACTAGAGTTTTTATATGTAGGATATACTACTAAAGAAATAACGGTAAATAATTTATCGGAAATTAATATAACTATGACTAGTGCAATTATAGGTCTGGGTGCAATTGAAGTTAGAAGATCATTCTTCGGGCGTGTGTTTCACTCTATAGGTAATTTTTTTAGATAGTAATTTTTACATTCTTTATCTTTAGGGCACATTTAAAAATTCGCATCTAAATGATTTTAAAGAACTCCTCAAACCTGCTGATTGCGGCAATTACCTTATGTATGGCATTTACCTCTCCGGTCATAGCACAAAAGAGTAAAGTAGCAAAAACAAACGGCTCACAAATTATTGAGCCAAACGGAAACCCTATAACCCTTAAAGGTACAAACCTGGGTAACTGGCTTGTTCCCGAAGGCTATATGTTTAAAACGGGCAAGGTAGCCTCGCCAAGGCAAATAGACCAGTTACTTTATGAAATGATAGGTCCGGATAGCCTAACCACCTTTTGGCACAAATACCTGGACAATTACATTACCCAAAACGATATTAAATACCTTAAACGAATAGGCTGCAATCACATTCGACTGCCGTTTCACTACAAGATGTTTACTAATGAAACTTATATGGGAACACAAAATGCAGGGTTTAAATATTTTGACCGTGTTATTGAATGGTGCAGGCAGGAAAACCTGTATGTACTACTGGATATGCACTGTGCACCGGGCGGACAAACAGGTGATAATATTGACGACAGTTATGGCTACCCGTGGCTGTTTTTCAGTAAATCTTCTCAAGACCTTATGAGTGAGGTTTGGATGAAAATCGCTAAAAAATACAAGGGTGACCCTATTATTATAGGCTATGATGTGGTTAACGAACCTATTGCCCATTATTTTACAGAACAGATACCCGATTACAATCATAGGCTGTTTATGCTGTACCAACGTATGGTAAAAGACATTCGTTCGGTTGATAAAGAGCATACCATATTCCTTAACGGATCGGTTTGGGCGGGAGACTTTGGTGTGTTTGAATCTATTTTAGATGATAACATAGTGTATGAATTCCACAAATACTGGTTTGATGTGGAACAGGACGCTATTCAAAAATATGTTGATTTTCGTGACGAACATAACGTACCTATTTATATTGGTGAAACCGGAGAAAATACAGACGAATGGGTAATGGATTTCAGGCTGCTGCTGGACCAAAACAATATTAATTGGTGCTTTTGGCCATACAAAAAGATGGACAACACCAAAGGTATTATGAACTTCACTATGCCCGAAGATTATGCCGCTATTTCACGCTACTCACAAAGCGACCGCAGCTCATTTGAAAAAATACGCGAAAATATGCCCGACAGAACCATTGTTCAAAATGCACTTAACCAGTTTCTTGAAAACTGCCTGTATGAAAACTGTTTTCAAAACAAAGGATATATTGAAGGCTTAGGACTTACTGTTGAGTAAATAATGATAAGTTTTAGATTCTTCACTTTGCTATCGCTACGTTCAGAATGACAATAAGTTTAAGGCGATAGAAGCTGTGGCGTTATAAAATTATAAACGATAACGTTTTGTCATTTCGACCGCAATGAAATGAAGTGGAGAAATCTCTTTTAATCTAATTTAGATTCTTCGCTTTGCTATCGCTACGTTCAGAATAAAAATTACAAACTATAAGAAACATATACAAAACAAAAACGCCCCGCAATTGCGGGGCGTTTTCATTATCTAGATACTTTGTACTACTGTTGTAGTACTCGGATTATTTTACTTCTTCAAAGTCTACATCCTGTACGTTGTCACCTTCCGGCTGAGCTTCACCCTGTGGCTGACCTTGGTCTGCACCACCCTGAGCACCTGCTCCAGCTTCTGCCTGTGCTTTGTACATTTCTTCAGATGCGTTTTTCCAAGCCTCATTGATTTTATCAAGAGCAGGTTGGATAGTAGCAACATCTTTAGTTTCGTAAGCTTTTTTCAGTTCTTCAAGAGCCGATTCGATTGGCTGCTTGTTACCGTCAGATAGTTTGTCACCAAACTCTTTAAGCTGTTTCTCTGTTTGGAAAATCATAGCATCAGCTTCGTTTAGCTTATCTACTTTTTCTTTAGCAGCTTTATCGGCATCAGCATTAGCTTCTGCTTCCTGACGCATTCTTTCGATTTCTTCCTGAGTTAATCCGGAAGAAGCCTCAATACGGATGTCGTGTGACTTACCTGTACCTTTATCTGTAGCCGATACTTTGATGATACCGTTAGCATCAATATCAAATGTTACTTCGATTTGAGGCACACCTCTTTGTGCTGGCGGAATACCGTCTAAGTGGAAACGACCGATAGTTTTGTTATCCTGTGCCATTGGTCTTTCACCCTGTAATACGTGAATTTCTACCGATGGCTGGTTATCTGCCGCTGTAGAGAACACCTGAGATTTTTTAGTTGGGATAGTTGTGTTAGCCTCAATTAACTTAGTCATAACACCACCCATAGTTTCAATACCTAATGAAAGCGGAGTAACGTCTAACAGAAGTACATCTTTCACATCACCTGTTAATACACCACCCTGTATAGCAGCACCAATTGCCACAACCTCATCAGGGTTAACACCTTTAGAAGGTTTTTTACCAAAGAATTTCTCTACTTCTTCCTGTATTCTAGGGATACGTGTAGAACCACCTACAAGGATAACCTCATCAATATCTGATTTAGATATACCTGCATCTTTAAGTGCTTTTTCACATGGTAACATAGAACGTTTTACCAAATCATCAGCAAGCTGCTCAAACTTAGCTCTTGTAAGTGTTTTTACAAGGTGCTTAGGCCCGCTTGCAGTTGCAGTTACATATGGTAAGTTTATTTCAGTTTGCGTAGAAGACGAAAGCTCAATTTTAGCTTTCTCTGCAGCCTCTTTTAAACGTTGTAATGCCATAGCATCCTTACGTAGGTCTACACCTTCTTCGCTGTTAAATTCGTTAGCTAACCAGTCAATAATTACCTGATCGAAGTCATCACCACCAAGGTGAGTATCACCATTAGTAGAAAGTACCTCAAACACACCGTCACCTAACTCAAGGATAGAGATATCAAAAGTACCACCACCAAGGTCATATACGGCAATTTTCTGGTCTTTACCAGCTTTATCAAGACCGTAAGCAAGAGCAGCTGCAGTAGGCTCGTTAATAATCCTTCTTACTTTAAGTCCGGCAATTTCACCTGCTTCTTTAGTAGCCTGACGCTGAGCATCGTTAAAGTAAGCCGGTACGGTAATAACCGCTTCGGTTACAGACTGGCCTAAATAATCTTCGGCAGTTTTTTTCATTTTCTGAAGCGTCATAGCCGAAAGCTCCTGCGGAGTGTATAGACGACCGTCAATATCCACACGTGGAGTATCGTTATCACCTTTTACTACACTATAAGGAACGTTACTTGCTTCTTTTGAACTTTCAGAGAATTTGTTACCCATAAAACGTTTTATGGATGATATTGTCTTAGTAGGGTTAGTAACCGCCTGACGTTTTGCAGGGTCACCTACCTTAATTTCACCACCTTCTACAAAAGCAATAACCGATGGTGTTGTTCTTTTTCCTTCAGCATTAGGAATAACTACAGGCTCGTTACCTTCCATTACGGCTACACACGAGTTGGTTGTTCCTAAGTCAATTCCAATTATTTTACTCATATCGTTTAATAGTTATTATGAATTTCAAATATTATGTTTATTGTTTGGTTGTAAATAGTCAATCATTATGCCAAGAGAAAAAAAACATAAAAATGACAGAACAATATGACAAGATGACATTTTCTTTTTTATTACTTTTAAAAACTTTAAAATAATTATGGAAAACCATGAACTTCTGTCGCACTGCTGCGATCATAAAACCGAAACCTATGAAGAAGCTTTAGCCCGTTACGATGGTTTTGGAAAAGGATTTTATGAAGCTCTTGTAAAAAGATACCCTAAAATACTTAAGCATTTAACCTTTTATCAGCAAATAAGAGACAGGCGTATATGTGTTATGCCTTACGGACCTCAAACAGAAGATAGCTATGCTATATATAATGACGGAACCACGGCTTTTGGAATACAACTGAATTTTTATACTGAAATTGTACTATATGACAACGACAAAGATTATGACATAGGTTATTGGTATAAAAACCCTATAGAAATAGCATTGGCTTATCTTAAAAGAGATTTTCTACCTAACAGCATCTTACGATGAAAAGTATCTACATCGCGATAATAGTAACAACTATAATATATGGACCACGATTTTATAAATTTCTAAAGGAAAAAGTACATAAAATACCTAAAGCCCGTTTTGAGGAGCAGTTAACTGCATTTAAAGAACTTGGGTATACCTTTAATAAAAATATGGATAAGGATGACCTTCTTTCTTTATATAATAAAGAAGATTATGAAGCTGAACCTTATAGTTTGCTATATCTCGGTTGGGCAGAAATTGCAGATACTAAAGATAAACCTATATCAAACAACTGCTGGCATTTTGATTATGAGTCTATAGAAAATGAAGGTGACTATGTGGCTATTATTAAAAATATTGAAAGGATTAGTGATGGTCAGCTCAATTTCACCAATGTGCAGGATAATATAGACTTTGATAATGAGACAGCATGGGTTTCATTTGACATTAACGGAACTCACTATAAATATGACCTAACATTTGATAATGACTGGGCAGACCATACTCTATTTGAAAACATTCAGGAACTTGCTGAAAAGCATAATACAACAGGAAAATTCACAGTGTACCCATTAGGACAAAGCGTCATTTTTGATTTTATGACAGAAGCCGAATTAGAACAGTTTAAGAAAACAACTAAATTAGCTCCTGAGTGGCTTTAAACAAGTTTTAACAGAATATAAAAAATATATATTTTTAGTTAAATAAAACCATTTATCTAAACAAAACTGCATTTCAAAGTAATAATCCTACTATTTAAAACAAAATAATTAATTTTTAAATAAATAATTATAATTTAGCATCCAGACCCTATCTTATATACGTATGTATTAACTTTATTCTGGTTTAATTATGCTAAGCAAAAAGATTAATCAAATTCGTTTTGTTACTATTGGAGGCTTGATTGTTTTTATCCTTGCAATAGCGGTTTTAATAGGATGGTTTTTTAATATTGAGGTATTAAAAAGTATTTTGGACGGATATATATCCATGAAGTTTAATACAGCTCTTTTATTTTTAGCACTGTCGTTTTGTCTTATAGCCTCTACCTCTATCAAAAGAATTTCGGTTACACTACTATTAATACAAATTTTTGTGGTAGTATTTGCCACAGCATCTTTATTACAGGAAATTCTATCTGCAAATTTTGGAATAGATCAATTCTTTTTCCCTGATTTAAAAGGTATAGAAAAACAGGAAGCCTATCCGGGGCGTATGTCTCCCATAACATCTTTTTTATTCATAATAATGGGAGGTGGGCTATTTTTTGGTGCCTTATCTCAAAAACTTAGAATTTACTGCCAATATGCTTTTCATTTTGTAACGATAATATCTTCTATATGTATTATAGGATATTTTTTTAGTGTACCCAGTCTTTATAAATTTAGCTTTTTAACACCAATAGCAATACATACAGCTATAAGCTTTTGCATTTTATCTATGAGTGCCAGTATGCTTTATCCCGAGCTAGGATTTACAAGAATATTCACAGTTAAAGAAACTGGTAACATAATTGCGAAGCGTCTTTTTTTAAAGTTATTTGCACTAATAACTTTAGTAACATACTTACGATTACAGTTTTTTGAACACTCCAGCTTCAGGGTTAATTCCGGAACTCTTATGGGGTTAAAGCCAAGTCTGGCCATTACATCAATAGGGTTTATACTTATCTGTTTTGGCTTTATCTATAAAGCTGCCAATGCCATAAACCAGTCGGAAAGAAAACAGAAACTGGCAGAGGTGCATTTTAAAAGCGTAATTGAGTCGGCTCCCAATGCCTTTATAATATCCGATGAAACAGGTACCATTACCCTTGTGAACAAACAAACCGAAAAAATATTCGGCTATACTAAAGAGGAACTTGTTGGACAAAAAATAGATTTACTTGTACCTACAAAATTTAGGCATGGACATCCTAAAAACAGAAACTCCTACCATGCAGCTCCAACAGCACGTTATTTTGGTGCCGGCAGGGATTTACATGGTATGAGGAAAGACGGTACCGAATTCCCTGTAGAAATTGGGCTTAATCCCTTAACAACTGGTACTAGTACCCTTATACTGGCATCGGTAATAGATATTACCAAACGTAAGGAACAGGAAATCATTATTAATAAACAGGTTTTAGAGCTTCAAAACAAAAACCAAGAGCTGGAACAGTTTAATTATATTGCTTCTCACGACCTGCAAGAACCTCTTAGAACAGTAAGTAATTTTATACAGATTATAGAAGAAGACTATGGTAAAGAACTTAACCACGAAATAAAACTTTACCTTGAACACATAAACCTGGCTACAGGACGCATGAGCATGTTGGTTAAATCTCTCTTAGATTTTGCACGTTTGGGTAAAAACAGGCAATTGGTTAGTATTGACTGTAATGATGTACTTAAAGATGTGGTATCTGACCTAAACGGACTCATATCATCATCGGGGGCAGAAGTGCGCTATGGCGTAATGCCCCACATTTATGCCTACAGGTTGGAGTTACGACTGGTTTTTCAAAACCTTATAAATAACGCTATTAAATTCCGTAAAAAAGACATCCCCCCTATTATTAAAATTCATTGCCATGAAGAGAAAAATTACTATGAGTTTTGGGTTAGTGATAACGGAATAGGTATTAACCCAAGATATTTTGAACGTATATTCCAGATTTTTAAAAGCCTGCATAAAGAGGGTGAGTTTGAAGGGCACGGCATTGGGCTGGCACACTGCTATAAAATAGTAGGCCTGCACATGGGAAAAATATGGGTAGAATCAGAACACGGGGAAGGAAGTACATTTAAATTTACAATTTCAAAATTTATAGATAACAATGAGCAACGAAGTGATGAACAGGCAGGTAAATTGCATAATGCTGGTTGACGACAATAAGGTTGACAACTTTTTTCATGAAAGGGTGATTAGAAAGAATGATGCCGCTAAGCATGTTGTAATAAAAGAATCGGCAGAGGAGGCTTTGGCTTACATTAAACAAAAGGATCAAAACGGTGAAATGCATCCTGATCTTATTTTTCTCGATATTAATATGCCCGGAATGAACGGATGGGAATTCCTTGAAGAGTATGCAGCTTTGGATCAAAACCTTCACTGCAAGATGATTGTGGTGATGCTTACCACATCCGAAAATCCGGATGATATGGAAAAAGCAGAGTTACTTGGTGCACTTTCGGCATTCAAAACAAAGCCTTTAACGGGAGTTATGCTAGAAGAAGTACTGGAACGTTTTTTTGATTTTCATTAAAACACCCATAAATCCTGTTTTGGTTAATTACAATGCAAAAATAAAACACAAATCTGGAGAACGGCTACAATAAAAAGGCTGTTCCAAAAAAGTCATTAGTAATGCTTTGTCATTTTGACGAAGGAAAAATATTTTATAAATAATTTAGAGATTCTTCACTTCACTTCGTTACATTCAGAATGAGGTTTCTGGAACAGCTTTTTTATTACTGCTCAAAATATTCAAAGGCTTCTATTATATCGAGATAAACCCCGTTAAAGCCAACATTTAGTATTTTATCAAGGTATGAGTCTGGAGTGTTGTAAATTATATTTTTCCATTCGTCATTCCAGTATTGCACGGTGTAATTACCTTCCCAACTTGGATTTTCGGCTTCAAGCCATTCGGGTGTTCCGGTAGTCCAGCCGCTTTGCCAGTAGTAACGGTAGTCCTCGGCCTCCCCTATAGACATGTAGCAAATTACCATACGGTTACCACCGTTTGCCTTGGTTTTAAGCTGAGTGATTTCCTGTTGGGTAAAACTCTCCCCACCAAGAAACATATCCATTAACACCACATCATAATTTGTCGCTGCCACAGCTGTGATAAAATCCTGCTTTGTAGTAAAATTTTCAGGATTAATTAGGTAAAGGAAATTTTTAGCATCACTAAGATGATTAATATCATTAGCGTTTTCGTTATACGGAGCTTCCTGCGGTATAACATTAAGCTCCCTTTGCGGAGCCGCCATAGATATATAACCATTATCTTCATTACGGGTGTATGAATCTGTCACTTTAGATGCTGTGGTACAGTAATCAGTAACCAGTATTGTTTTACCAAACTCTTTTGATCTGTCTAAAAATTCCATAAGATAATTGCTCTCATCTGTAGGAGTAGCAATATCATCAGAGTCATATCCGTAAAGCAGATCTTCCTGACCGTGTCCGTCTATAGCATTTAGGTATGGAATATTAAGTGGCCCAAACGGGTCTCCGTCGTTGGTAAGCAACTCAATACCGTTTTGAGGTATTATTGCAAAATTACCGTTTGAAGCTTTACCTTTCATGCTGATACTCATTACAAGCTGGCGCATTTCCTGCCTGTAATCAATAATAGTCTCCCCCGGGGTTTCGCCTGTATTATTACTATTTCCGGGTCCGGTATCGTCCATATCATTATGGCACGAAAGCAGTAAAAATGCCGTGATAGGCAATAAAAGTTTCTTCATTGTTTGGTTTATAGTGGTTGTGGTATGTATTCTTAAACTCTTTTATAATTAGTAACCCATTCTAAAAAAGCATCTATCTTTTCGGGGTTATCCTGTAACCATAATTCTACCTGTGTATTTTGTATATCCTGATGTATGTAGTACATAAAAGTTTCATACATCTCTTCATTTTTAGCCAGATTATAGAAAAAATCAACATAATAATCCCACCAAAAACCTTTCTTTTTCTTGTTTTCCTTTAGTTCACCTAACACCATAAAAAAGGACTTCGTATTATCGGCAAAAAATTCAAAATCTGATTTGTCGGCATATTCTTCATCCCTCCTCAATGCCTGAGACATGGAAAGCAAAGCCTCTGCACCTCCAAACTCACTATCAATTGCCAAAGAGTTTAATGTGATATTCACATTATTATCATCCTTAAATTCTACGCCTAGGCTATGGTGTTTTTTAACAAGAGTAAGTGCCTCATTTGCCCTTTTCCCTGTCGGCTCAATAATAAGGAAATTATACAGCGCTAACAGTGATTTTGTCCTTTCCTCATAATTCAGTTTACCTAACAGTAAATGACTACTGCCGTGTAAAGGGTTTTGATATAGCCCCTCCTGAAGGTAATTTTCAGCTTCATCATATTCTTCCAGCCTACACTCTACTATTGCAAGGGAGTAGTATAACGAATGAAACTGAGGAGCAACCTTAATCCCCTTTTTAAAAACTTTTATTGCCTCCTTGTGCTTCCCAGAATAATCGAGAGCCACTCCTTTAATGTAATACCCCTTAGGCATCATATCACTATCAGAATCAATAACGATATCAGCATACTTAATAGTATTATCAAACTCTTGTAATGATACGTATGACAGACACATTTCATAATAAGCCTCCCAGTTCTTATCATCCTCAGCTACTACCTCTTCATAAATGGCAATAGCTTCACGGTAATAACCCTTGTCATGGAGCTGTAACCCTTTACTTATTTTTTCTTTAGCTGTTTCCTGAGAAAAAACAGAAAAAGGAATCGCCACAAAGGCAAGGAAAAACAAAAGTTTCTTCATGGTTGTTGGTGTGATAGTTGGTTTATCTGTTTTAAGTGTTTAACGCATTCTGTTTTTTGCCTACATATATACCAAGAGCCACCACTGCGATCTCAAATGCCATAAACAGGTAATAACCCGTTTTTATTGTTACCCCAAAACTACCGGTTGTTACATAAATAAGTCCGCCTAAAAGGAAAACAAAAACGGTAAGGGCCGCAAAAAGCACCTGTTTACGTTGTCTGAACAAAGCTCCAACAAACTGAAATACCGTTGCTGCAAGTACTAAGGCCGAAAATACTATAAGTACCTTAAAAAACGGAGCTATAGGCACTTTAGCAAATCTTGGTAAACCTCCCGTAACTACATCCAGTAAATTAAAATCGCCCCATATAAACCAGTTATCTCCGGTTTCTCCTGCCCCTTCTGTTGTTGGTTTATAATTAAAAAACGGACTCGTTAATGTAATTGCTGTAACCATTGCAAAGATGTAAAACACCTTATCTAATAACTTATTTTTCATTTTATTATAATTAGTCTACTAAAAATACGGCATTGCTAAACAGTAGGTTTCCGTTTTCCCAAAAACCTCTGAACAACGGATTATCTACCATATAAATTACCTGTCCCTTACCCTTTTGCTCTACAGCAAACGTTACGGTATTCTCTAGGTTTTGCCTTAAATTCTTACCTATAAAACCGAAGCTGATATAGTTTTGAGGCACATAAGCCACATTCCAAACGTCTTTTAAAAGCTGATAATGCTTATCACTGGTTTTAAGGCTAAAATACTTATTACCTAAACCATAAGAAAGCGGATGACTTTTATCAATAACATTTTCAATAACAGCACCGGGTACCGATTCAGAAATTGACCTTCTTTCTGCATTTTTATAATCCATAAAACGGGCTTCAAGAGTTTCCTCTTCCCTGCGTTCCATTTCGGCTAGCTTATCAGCTTCAGATGCGAAGCGGGTTAAGCTGTATCCTTCTCTGTCTTCAAAAACAGTAAGCGCGTTACCAATAGCAATAACCTTACCACCTTCCTCAATAAAACTATCTAATTTATCTTTCTGGTTTTCATCTAAACTATAGTAACCGTCTGCCAGTAGTATGGTAGTAAACTGGCTAAAGTCTACTCTGTTTACATTTCTTATATCTATAATACTTAAAGGATATTCTATCATTTGGTCGAAATAGAACCATGCCTGCCCAAAATCGGTAGCACTAACCCCTTCTCCGGCAAGCAGTAATACTTTTGGCGCACTCAATAAAGGGTAAGATTCCCCGCCAAGATCTCCGCCTTCCAGTGAGAAACCGCTTTCCATAACCTCATAATCAGGTTTGTTTTCCAGCAGCATATCCATACTGTTTTTAAAATCATACAGATTTTGATTATCTCCCTTTAAAACAATAAGATCTCCCGGATTTATTTTAATCCCCCTAAAAGAAGATGCCTTTCTGGCAGAGCGAACCTTGATACCGCTTTTTAGTAAGCATGAAAGTGTTTTTGCCGATGCCCTGCCATTCCACGGAATGTAATAGGCATATACCCTTTCAAAATCCAACTTACCTTTATAGCTAACTTCGGTTTTCGTTTTAATTTTAAAACTATTCTTTAAAGCATAGCTCTCTACACCGTAAGCATAAGGTAGTGCCCATGCTGTAATATCGTAAGAAAGACTATCAGTCAGTTTTGGTGCCGACTCAAACAACACCTGTGTCAATATCGCTTTCGGCTGTTTTACATTAATGATAAGATCGTTTGGTTCAACCGTAAAATCTCTATCCGCATTATCCATATAACAGTATCCGTTAAGCTTTTTGGTATCGTTGGCATATGCAAACTGAATGTTATTGCGTTCCAGTAATTCGGCAAGCTGCTGAGTTTTTCCGCCGTTTTTAATAATATAGGTACTGTACTTCCCTTTAGGCTTTTCCTGAGCTTCTTTAAAATACTCTCTAAAGTTTTTAACCAGTTTGTCTTTTTGCCAAGAAGCAGTTTCAACAGCAGTTAACACGGCTTCTGTATGGTGGTCTATTCTATCCTGTAGGGTTAACACATTTCCGTTACTCATTACTACTGCCCTTCCGGCACCAATACCACCCTGCTCGTAAGTCATACCTACCGCTCCGTTAAAACTAGGGTAGGTATCTCCATAACTAGGATAAAACAAATCAAAACGTTCACGGGTATAATAATTCCATCCTTTAAGATCAAATCGTTTTGAGGTCATTTCACCTATAGCCATATGGAAATCCTTTTGTGCCTGCGTAATGTACTCATGCATAGGTTCTGCCGCAGGCGGGAAGAAATAAGGCTCGTTATAACCCATTTCGTGTACATCTACATGTACCATTGGTATCCATTTATTGTAAAGTTTAATACGTTGTTGTGATTCGGCCTGAGTTTGCCAAGCCCAGTCACGGTTAAGGTCGTACGCATAATGGTTTTGCCTTCCGCCCGGCCATGGCTCCATGTGCTCCCTGTCGGTATGTCCCGGGTGTAGCATTTGCCCGGTTACATCCCTTAGCCAGTTTCCGTAACGGGAATATCCGTCAGGATTTAGGCAGGGATCTAATATTACTATGGTGTTTTCAAGCCACTCCTTAGTCCTTTTATTATTAGGATTAATAAGCTCAAAGGCTACGCTCATGGCACTTTCGGCAGCTCCGGGTTCGTTACCGTGAACATTAAAACTAAGCCATATTATCGCCTTATCGTTAACCTTAGCAGGCTTTTCGGCAAGCATACCTATTTGGTATAAATGATTTTTCCTTATACCCTCTAATTCCTTTAGGTTTTGAGGGGTAGATATATAATAAGCATTAAGGCTCCTGTCCTGATAGGTGTAGCCATATTGCTTTTTAAGTATATAATCTGAATTTTCTGTTAGATGGTTAAAGTAGTTTTCCAGTTCATGGTAATAGCTTACCTGACTTCCGTAACCGGGAATAAATTCGGCCGGACTTTGCAGTTGGGCCTGAACTGCTACCGTAAAAAGCAGTAACAGATTATAAAACAACTTCTTCATTGAGGGTCTATATTTAAATACCAAATGTAAGCAATTTGCGCAATTTGCGTTAGTAATGCTAAAACGAACTTATTATTAAGATGGCTTTATCTCAATTATTAAAACATAAATAGCTCCCTAAAAAAGTGAAATTTTTAAGTCTAATACATTTATTGACTTAAACCTACGATTTTTTGCATCAGAAGAAAAGCAATAAAACCCGATGAACTACATCTTTCACAATTAAATTCTGATTGATTCAATTATTTTTTAATTATATCACTAATTTTAGTTAAAAATTTAAATTAAAAATAACAATTAAAACTTTTTATATATAAATTTGCTTTACCCCAACCACATTCATACTGTGAAGATTAGCTAATTAAAAGTAAACTAAGTACAGTAAATTTAAAACATTATGAAACGCACCTTCCGACTAATTACTGCCCCCACGGTAATGGTTCTGATGATGGTAGTAGCTGCGTGCAGCAGGTTACCCCATGAACAGGATAACGACGGGAAACAGGAAATGAAACAACAGGAAAAGGCATTGACCAATTCTCCTGAACATATTAACGACCTTAAGCCAATTAAACCAAAGGCCTAGGCTACTTGTTACAAAAAAAATCAAAACCATAAGAATACTACACTAAAACCTGTTGGACAACCAACGGGTTTTATCATTTTAAATAAAAAATTAAGAAAATTTTAGTCTGAATATTTTTCATTTTTTATTGCTAAACATAGGCTTAAGGTTCTGTGGTTTCAATCACAATTATTATCTTTGCATGCTTTAAAACAAAAATACAATGCGTATATCCTACAATTGGTTAAAACAATTTATAAAATTAGACTGGAACTCAGATGAAACTGCTAACCTACTTACAGATCTTGGCCTTGAAGTAGAAGGTGTAGATAAGTTTGAGTCGCTTAAAGGCGGACTGGAAGGTGTAGTTGTAGGCCATGTACTTACATGTGTACAGCACCCTAATGCCGACAGGTTAAGGGTTACAACTGTAGACCTAGGCGATGGTAATGCTCCCGTACAAATTGTTTGTGGTGCACCAAATGTAGCAGCAGGACAAAAAGTACCTGTGGCAACAATTGGCACCAACCTTTATGACAAGGAAGGTAACCCGTTCCAAATTAAAAAAGGAAAAATACGCGGTGAAGAAAGCTTCGGGATGATTTGTGCCGAAGACGAACTTGGTATAGGTGAAAGTCATGACGGTATTATGATTCTTGACGAAGACCTAAAACCGGGCACTCCCCTTTCTAAAGTATTTAATATTGAAACCGATGAGGTTTTTGAAATAGGACTTACGCCAAACCGTGCCGATGCTATGAGCCACTGGGGTGTTGCCCGTGACCTGCGTGCCGGTATGATTCAGCGTAATGTAAATACCGAACTTATTACTCCATCAGTAAGTAATTTCAGGATAGACAAACGTACCCTTAAAATTGATGTTAAGGTAGACGATAATAAACTTACACCTCGTTACTGTGGTGTAACCATTTCGGGCGTTACGGTACAACCTTCACCAGCATGGCTACAAAACAGGCTTATGGCTATTGGTATTACACCAAAAAACAATATTGTAGACGTTACTAACTATGTAATGCACGAATTGGGCCAGCCACTACATACTTTTGATGCAGGAAAAATAAGAGGTAATAAAATTATTGTTCAAACCGCCGAAGCAGGAACTAAATACATTACACTTGATGATGTTGAGCGCACACTACATGAGGATGACCTTATGATTTGTGATGAAAACGGACCAATATGTATTGCAGGGGTTCTTGGCGGAAAAAGATCGGGCGTTAACGAAAACACAGCTTCTATATTCCTGGAGAGCGCATACTTTAACCCGGTATCCATTAGAAAAACAGCAAAAAGACACGGTATAAATACTGATGCTTCTTTCCGTTTTGAAAGAGGTATTGACCCAACCATTACCGAATATGCACTTAAAAGAGCAGCCCTGCTTATACAGGAAACTGCAGGTGGCGAAATCACATCAGATGTTATAGACATTTACCCTAAAAAGATGGAAGACCATCAGGTATTTGTTAACTTCAAAAATGTAGAGAGAGTAATTGGTCAGGAAATAAACAAAGAGACTATTAAAAAGATATTAGTATCGCTGGATATTAAAATCAACAGTATGTCTGACGCCGGTATTGGTCTTGTTATTCCTTCTTACCGTGTGGATGTAGAAAGAGAAATAGATGTAATTGAAGAGATATTAAGGGTATATGGCTACAATAATGTGAGTTTTTCACAAAAGCTTAATGCCTCAATGTCAAACGCAGCACGTACCGAAGATTACAAACTGCAAAATATAATTGCAAATCAGTTGGTTTCTGTTGGCTTTAACGAAATGATGGCCAACTCGCTTACCTCTCCTGATTATGTTAAGCTAAGCGAAAACCTGAAAGAAGAGTTTAACGTTTTAATGCTTAATCCTCTAAGTAGTGACCTTTCGGCAATGCGTCAATCATTATTGTTTAGCGCACTGGAGGCTGTTTCTTTCAACATAAACAGAAGAAGAAGCGACCTTAAGTTCTTTGAGTTTGGTAAATCATACCACAAGTTACCTTCAGGTTACGATGAAAACAAGCACCTAACACTTACCCTAACAGGTAACCGTATTCAGGAAAGCTGGACTCAGGCTCAAAAACCTTCAGACTTCTTTATGTTTAAAGGGTATGTAGACATGATACTACAACGCCTTGGCATTAATAAAGTACAAACGCAACCTGCCACTAACGATGTGTTTAGTGAAGGACTTGCTTACACCCTGGGAAACGAAACTTTAGTTGAGATGGGTGTGGTTAAAAAACAGGTATTGAAGCACTTTGATATTAAACAGGAAGTATTCTTTGCCGATTTTAACTGGGGCGCAGTAATAAAAGTAGTTTCTGCAAAAATCAAATTTACAGAGATTGCTAAGTTCCCTGAGGTAAGACGTGACCTTGCACTTCTTATAGATAATGAAGTATCGTTCCAAAACATTTATGCCATTGCAAGACAAACTGAAAAATCGTTACTAAAAAACATTAACCTGTTTGACGTATATGAAGGTAAAAACCTTCCGGAAGGCAAAAAATCATATGCAGTAAGCTTTATCCTTCAGGATAACACAAAAACGCTTACAGACGTTCAGATTGATAAAATAATGGATAAAATAAGACAAAATCTGGAAACTCAAACCGGTGCCCAGTTAAGATAATACCAAACAATAAATAAAAGAGCCTCCCTAAACAGGAGGCTCTTTTATTACTTTTAACATCAATCAAAAAAAAATCCCTTCGGTTACCGAAGGGATTTTTTACAAGTATAATAAAACTATTTATTATTTTTTAAGCGCTTTAGCTTCGTCCATCATTTCAAGTCCCATGTAAAGGTTACTTAAAAGTGTTCTGAACTCATCTCTTTCCGGCTCTAAATCAAAAGCTTTCTTAACATTTACAAGAGCAGCCTTATAAATATCATCTCTTTTCTTTTTAAGCTCGTCATAACGCGCCATATCCTTTTTAGAAGTACCAAGGTTATTCATTTCCTTAACAATAACATCTTCTCCTGCAAGCTGAACGATACCCATGTTGTAGTAAGCATTAGCATATTTAGGATCTAACTCTACCGTTTTTTTGTAGTACTGCATAGCTTCGTCATTTTGACCAGACTGAGCCGAAGTAACACCAAGGTTAAAGTATAGATTAGGATCTTTAGAACCTTTATCTAATATACTCTGGATTGTTCTTTTATAACCATCCATATCGCCAGACTCATAGTATATTTGAGCTTCTGCCTGTAATAAACCTATATCATCAGGATTTTCCTTCTTAGCTTTTTCAATAGCTTTCATTGCTTTAGCGTTATCACCGTTATGGATATAAATAAGCGCAATGTTTTTGATGATATCACCTTTTATTGATGGATCTTTATGAACACCCGGATCTGTATATCCCTGCGCTTTCACATAAAGATCACGCGTAGCTTTATCAGAAAAATACTGAACCTCACCTTCAGGGCTTTTTGCAGTATAGCTAAGTCTTTTATTCGTAAAACCTAACTGATCTAACTGTTCAAAATACCTAAGCGCAGTATCAAAATCTTTAGCATTAACTGCAAAAGCAGCCGCGTTGTAAAGATTAATAGTATCTTTTTTATTCAGGTTATAAGCTGTTTCATATAATGGCACAGCCGCTTTGTAATTTTGTTGCTGACCAAAATTCTTAGCTATTTTTAAAACAGTAGCACTTACCTCAGGGTAAATCTCTGTTGTAATTTCCGGAGTATATTCTCTCTTACCGTTTTTCTCAAGCTCAATTACCTTCTCAAAATCAGCAATAGCACCATTTAAAGCGTTTTGATCCATTTTGGTCATAGCCATATATAGATCATAGTTACCTTTATAATAGTAAAAATCTGCTTTTTGCTTATCGTCTGCACTTCCCAGTAATGGTTCAGTCTTATCAATAAGCGATTTCATCTCCTGCATAATTTCCGGAGAAGAATCTTTTTTCATTAGCTTCTTCATAGCTTTAAGCTCATCTTTTTGAGCAAAAGCACCTATAGAAATTAATAAAGATGCAGCAATTGCATATTTAGCTTTCATTGTATTCTGGTTTTTTAAGTTTATTCCTTTTCCTGATTGTTTTCATTATCATCCTGAGCAGCAGCTTCACCTGTTACGCCATCAATATTTGTGATATCTTCTGCTTCGGCATCAATGATATCTTCGTCTTCTTCACGTAAAACTTTTGCTACAGCAGCGATAGAGTCGTTACCTTTAATATTAATCAGTCGTACACCCTGAGTGGCACGTCCCATAACCCTTAGGTCAGAAACACGCATTCTTATGGTAAGTCCTGATTTATTGATAATCATTAAATCATCATTATCGGTAACATTATTAATAGCAACTAATCCACCGGTCTTATCGGTAATATTAAGGGTTTTAACCCCTTTACCACCCCTGTTGGTTATCCTGTAATCATCCAGACTTGAACGCTTACCATAACCTTTTTCAGACACCACAAGGATTTCGCTTTCCATATCATTTACAGAAACCATACCAACTACCTCGTCGTTATCATCTTTAAGGGTAATACCACGCACACCCGATGCATTACGTCCCATTGGGCGCGTTTTGCTTTCTTCAAAACGAACAAGTTTGCCCGACTTAACCGCAAGCAGCACGTGGCTGTCTCCGGTAGTTAATTTAGCCTCTAACAACTCGTCGTCTTCACGAACGGTAATTGCATTAATACCATTTAACCTTGGGCGTGAATACTGCTCTAAAAGGGTCTTTTTAACAATACCTTTTTTAGTAGCCATAATCACATAGTGGTTATTAATGTACTCTTCGTTTTTAAGATCCTGTGTACAGATGAACGCCTTAACCTTATCATCATTCTCAATATTAATAAGGTTTTGTATAGCGCGTCCTTTACTTGTTTTGCTACCTTCAGGAATTTCGTAAACCCTCATCCAGAAACATTTACCTTTTTGGGTAAAGAATAACATGTACTGGTGGTTTGTAGCAGTAAACAGGTGCTCCAGGAAGTCCTGATCGCGGGTAGATGAACCTTTTTGTCCTACTCCACCCCTGTTTTGGGTTTTGTATTCAGAAAGCGGAGTACGCTTAATATAGCCTGCATGCGAAATGGTAATAACCACATTCTCATCAGCAATAAGGTCTTCAATACTTACATCGGCACCAGAATACTCAATTTGAGAACGGCGTTCGTCACCATATTTCTCTCTAACCTCTACAAGCTCCTCTTTAATAAGCTGCATTCTCAGCTCTTTGCTTTCTAATAATGCTTTCAATTCGGCTATCAGTTTCATGATCTCCTCATATTCAGCTCTCAGTTTATCCTGCTCCAGTCCTGTAAGCTGCCTTAAACGCATCTCTACAATAGCTCTGGCCTGAATTTCACTAAGCTTAAATCGCTCTATTAATTTTTCACGAGCCTCTTCTCCGTCTTTAGAACCACGAATAAGCGCGATAACTTCATCAATGTTATCTGAAGCAATAATAAGACCTTCTAATATATGTGCACGCTCTTCAGCCTTGCGAAGTTCATATTTAGTTCTTCTTACTACCACATCGTGCCTGTGCTCCACAAAGTAATGGATAAGCTCTTTAAGGTTTAATGTATGTGGTCTTCCGTTTACAAGTGCAATATTGTTTACACTGAAAGAAGACTGTAGTTGTGTATACTTATAAAGCATGTTAAGCACCACGTTTGGCACTGCATCCTTTTTAAGGATATACACAATACGCATACCTTTCCTGTCAGACTCGTCACGTATGTTTGATATACCTTCAATTCTCTTTTCGTTTACAAGGTCGGCAGTCTTTTTAATCATCTCTGCCTTATTTACCTGATAAGGAATTTCGGTAACAATAATACATTCTTTACCATCTACCTCTTCAAACCTTGCCTTACCGCGCAATACTACACGACCACGACCTGTTTTAAAGGCTTCACGAACTCCTTCATAACCGTAAATAACACCTCCCGTAGGGAAATCAGGTGCCTTTACATATTCCATCAGTTCATCTATCTCAATCTCGTTATTGTCAATATATGCCAGGGTACCGTCTACCACTTCACAAAGGTTGTGAGGCGGCATGTTAGTAGCCATACCTACTGCAATACCCGATGCACCGTTAATTAAAAGGTTAGGCACACGTGTAGGCATTACGGTTGGTTCCTGTAAGGTATCGTCAAAGTTTAACTGGAAGTCAACAGTTTCTTTTTCAAGGTCGGCCATAATATCCTCAGATATTTTTCGCATCCTTGCTTCAGTATAACGCATTGCTGCAGGACTGTCTCCGTCAATCGATCCGAAGTTACCCTGACCGTCTACCAAAAGATACCTCAAACTCCAGTCTTGTGCCATACGTACCATGGCATCATAAACAGAGGAGTCTCCGTGAGGGTGATACTTACCTAATACCTCTCCTACAATCCTTGCCGATTTTTTATAGGCTCTGTTAGAAAGAACCCCAAGTTCGTGCATTCCATAAAGTACTCTTCGATGTACGGGTTTCAAGCCATCTCTAACATCCGGAAGGGCCCTCGATACAATTACTGACATTGAATAGTCAATATAGGCCGATTTCATCTGGTCCTCGATGTTAATAGGAATTAACTTTTCTCCTTCAGACATAAATAGTTATATTAAAAATTATTTTTATTACAAAACGTGCCAATATACGCATTTTTATTGGCATCGTCCAGCTAAAAAACAATTAATTTACAACATTTATTAACACCTTAAATACGTTAAACAGTTAATAAAGTAATGCTATATAATTTCATTTTCTGCCTTTTTTTTCGTCTCTTAGCATGACAGGACCTTCTATAGGTATGGTTTTTGTAAAATCTTATTTAAATAGTTAAATTTACAGTATCAATTCTTTTATTATGGATGATAATTTTTCACCAAGGGTCAAAGACGTAATTACCTACAGTAAAGAGGAAGCTTTACGACTGGGCCACGACTTTATTGGTACAGAACATTTGATGCTGGGGATATTGAGGGACGGAAACGGCAAAGCAATTTCTATACTTAACAATATATCTGTTGATTTAGATCTTTTAAGAAGAAAAGTAGAAATATTAAGCCCTGCTAATCCTAACGCGGAGCGCGGGAACGATAAAAAGAACCTGCACTTAACGCGCCAGGCAGAACGTGCCCTAAGAACCACATTTCTGGAAGCCAAGGTTTTCCAGAGTACCTCTATCAGTACGGCACATTTACTGTTGTGTATTTTGCGCAACGAAAACGACCCTACAACAAAATTGCTTAATAAGCTAAAAATCGATTACGAAACCGTTAAAGAACAATTTATCAACATGACATCAAGCGAAGAAGACTATATGGAAAACCAGCCAAGGGCTGAGTCTTACAATGATGATGCAGGACAGGATGACAGTATGCGTGAAAGCACCTTTAATAACCCTACCCCGCAGGGTGGCAAAGCCAACAAAAAATCTAAAACTCCTGTTTTAGACAATTTTGGCCGAGACCTTACCGAACTTGCCGAAGAAGGCAAACTGGACCCTGTTGTTGGTCGTGAAAAGGAAATTGAGCGTGTTTCACAAATACTTAGCCGCAGAAAGAAAAACAATCCGCTGCTTATTGGTGAGCCCGGTGTGGGTAAATCGGCCATAGCAGAAGGACTGGCCCTGCGCATCGTACAGAAAAAAGTATCACGTATTCTATTCAACAAACGTGTGGTAACGTTAGATCTTGCCAGCTTAGTGGCAGGTACTAAATATCGCGGTCAGTTTGAAGAACGTATGAAAGCGGTGATGAACGAACTGGAAAAAAATGACGACATCATTTTATTTATAGACGAGATTCACACCATAGTAGGTGCAGGCGGTGCTACAGGTTCGCTGGATGCCAGCAACATGTTTAAGCCGGCATTAGCACGTGGCGAAATACAATGTATTGGTGCCACTACCCTGGATGAATACCGCCAGTATATAGAGAAAGACGGTGCACTGGAAAGGCGTTTCCAAAAAGTAATGGTTGAACCTACATCTGTAGAGGAAACCATCATTATACTTAACAACATTAAAGGTAAGTATGAGGAACACCATAATGTTAACTACACGCCGGAAGCAATTGAAGCTTGTGTGAAGTTAACTAACCGTTATATGACCGAGCGTTTCCTTCCAGACAAGGCTATTGATGCGCTGGACGAGGCTGGATCAAGAGTACATATTACCAATATTAATGTACCTAAACAGATTCTTGACCTTGAAAGGCAACTGGAAGAAGTACGTGAGCTTAAAAACTCTGTAGTTAAAAAACAGAAATATGAAGAGGCTGCAAAGCTTCGTGACGACGAAAAACGCATTGAAAAAGATCTTGCCATTGCCCAGGAGAAATGGGAAGAAGATGCTAAAAACAATCGTGTTACCGTTACCGAAGACAATGTGGCAGATGTTATCTCTATGATGACAGGTATTCCTGTAAACCGTATTGCACAAACCGAAAGCAACAAACTTGCCGGCCTGCCGGAACTTATTAAGAGTAAGGTTATAGGTCAGGATGATGCTGTTGTTAAGATTTCAAAATCAATTCAACGTAACCGTGCCGGACTTAAGGATCCTAACAAACCGATTGGATCGTTTGTTTTCCTTGGTCAAACCGGTGTAGGTAAAACTCAGCTGGCCAAGGTATTGGCTAAAGAACTGTTTGACTCTGAAGATGCGCTTGTACGTATTGACATGAGTGAATACATGGAGAAATTTGCCATATCAAGACTGGTAGGTGCGCCTCCGGGATATGTAGGTTATGAGGAAGGCGGACAGCTTACCGAAAAAGTGCGCAGAAAACCATACTGTGTTGTGCTTCTTGATGAGATTGAGAAAGCGCACCCAGATGTGTTTAATATGCTTTTACAGGTACTGGACGACGGTTACCTTACAGACAGCCTTGGCAGAAAAATTGACTTTAGAAACACTATTATAATAATGACATCAAACGTGGGTGCAAGACAGCTTAAAGACTTTGGTCAGGGAGTTGGTTTTGGTACTGCTGCCAAAAAAGCACAGGCCGACGAGCACAGCAAAGGTGTTATTGAGAGTGCTCTTAAAAAGACATTTGCGCCGGAGTTTATCAACAGGATAGACGATATCATTGTGTTTAATCCTCTTGAGAAAGAAGACATCGACAAAATTATCGATATCGAACTGGCTAAGCTATATGCCCGTATTAAAGACTTAGGGTACAACATTACCCTGTCTGAAAAGGCTAAAAACTTTATTGCCGACAAAGGTTTTGACAAGCAATATGGAGCAAGGCCACTAAAAAGAGCCATACAAAAGTATGTTGAAGATACACTTGCAGAAGAGATTATCACTTCTAAAATAGGTGCCGGAGACGAAATTTTTATGGATCTTGACGATAATGAACAAGAACTTGCTGTGACTATTAAAAAAGCGGAGAATCCGGCTAGTTAATAGTTTAGGATATATATTTAAAAAATCCCCGGCAGTAACAACTGTCGGGGATTTTTGTTTAACTACGCTCTGTTTGTTAATTAAATATATTAATACCCTCACAAAAACAAACAACTAAAAACCTCATAGTCAATTTGTGAGGATAGTAATATTAAATTTTAAATAAAAATACCGCTACCTCTTTACTTATATAAAAAAAGTAGTACTTTAGAAGTATATAATTATACTAAAATGTTTGACAAAGTTATTGTAGGCAGTGAAGAATGGTGCTCATTTCCGGGACTTGGCTTACCGGCTATTAAAGCCCGTGTAGACTCGGGTGCAAAAACCTCTGCCCTTCATGCCATTAACATCAATCCGTTTTTAAAAGATGGCGAAAGCTGGGTTAAGTTTGACATTAACCCCATACAAAACAACACCAAAACCATTATTCACTGTGAAGCGCCGCTTATTGACAAGCGAATTGTAAAAAGCTCCAGCGGATACAGGGAAAAACGCTATGTTATTAAAGCCAACCTTCAGGTGGGCGATACCATGTGGGAAGTTGAGGTTACCCTTACCAACCGCGACTCAATGGGTTTCCGTATGCTTTTAGGTCGTGAGGCCATGAGCGGACGCCTTTTGGTAGACCCAGAGCAAAAATACCTGCTGGGACAGCCTACTACCGAAAAACTTAAAGAATATTACAGCACTAACGACGAGCCTAAAAAAGGACTTCGTATAGGGCTTTTAGCCAGTAACCCTGAACTGTACAGTAACAGGCGTATTATGGAAGCAGGTGAACTTCGCGGACACGAAATGCACTTTCTTAACCTTAAGTACTGTTACATGAAACTGGATGCCGAAACTCCCGAAATACATTACAGGGGCGGCAGGGTACTTAATGACTTTGATGCTATTATACCGCGTATTCGTCCAAGCATGACGTTTTACGGTTGTGCACTTACCCGTCATTTTGAAGCACTAAAAGTATACAGCCTTAACTCGGCTGCAGCCATAAGTCAGTCACGAGATAAACTGTTCTCATTACAGTTACTGCTTAACAGTGGTATTGACATCCCTACTACAGGATTTGCCAACTCCCCTCTTGATACTAACGACCTTATTAAAATGGTAGGTGGTTCTCCGCTTATCGTTAAGCTGCTGGAAGGTACTCAGGGTAAAGGTGTTGTACTGGCAGAGACTAAAAAGGCGGCAGAGAGTGTTATAAATGCCTTTAAAAGCCTTAATGCTAATATTTTGGTACAGGAGTTTATTAAAGAGGCAAACGGTAAAGATATACGCTGTTTTGTAATAGACGGTAAAGTGGTAGCTTCCATACAGCGTGAAGCATTACCGGGAGAGTTTAGAGCTAACATCCACTTAGGTGGTACGGCCTCTGTTATAAAAGCCACTCCTGAAGAAAAAAGAATCGCCATTAAAGCAACCAAAGCTATGGGGCTTAAAGTGGCAGGTGTAGATATTATCCGTTCCTCTAAAGGTCCGTTATTGCTTGAGGTAAACTCCTCACCGGGGCTTGAAGGTATTGAAGGCGCTACTAATAAAGATATCGCCGGAGAAATGATACTCGCCATCGAAAAGAATTTTAAAATCTAAAAAACATATAATTATGGCAATAATTTCTTCTTCAATAATAGTTATAGTGGCAATGCTCCACCTTTACATTTTTTGGTTAGAAAGCTTTGCCTGGACAACAAGAGGCAGGAAAGTTTTTAAAAAGTTTCCTGCCGAACTTTTTGAAAAAACAAAACCTATGGCTGCCAACCAGGGTTTATATAATGGTTTCCTGGCTGCCGGGCTGTTATGGTCACTGCTTATTGAAACTCCCGATTGGAGGTTTAACGTAGCCATGTTCTTTTTAGGATGTGTTGCGGTTGCAGGATTATTTGGTGCGGCTACGGTGCAAAAAAGTATTTTTTATATTCAGTCGGTTCCCGCCATTGTAGGCATGGTTTGTCTTTATTTTAATATTTAATTATGAAGTATATCACTATTATAGTAGTATTTTTATTGGGTTCGATAATCATGATTGTAGGTGCTCTTTTTAAACTAATGCACTGGCCAAACTCACAGCTAATGCTAATATCAGCTTCAATCTTACAGATTATCGCCGTTATAATGCTAATAATAAAACTATTAACCAATAAGGATAAAAACAGTTTTCTAAACAAATAAGCTATGAAACTTAAAACAGCTATACTAACACTTGGGCTGCTCCTGCCCCTATGGGGCTTTAGTCAGGATGACGGCTGTTTAAAATTTAAGAACGGTACTTTTAAAGTAACCGATCCCGAAACCAAAAAGGTTTGTATTATTACCCGTAAGGGAGATACACAAACAGAAAGAATGGAAGACTCTGACCAAACCTATGATTTTAAAATCACATGGGTAGATAAATGTAAGTATACCGTTAAGCCTACAGCCACAACTATTGAAAGGAACAGGGAAGTGCTTAAAGCAGGAACACTTACGGTTGAAATCGTAAAAACAACCGACTCTTCATACACACAAAAGGTAATGGTAGAAACCAATCCTAATTTTACCCGTTATGATGAGGTTTATATTGTAAAGAAAAAGGAAAAGAAAACCCTTGATTAATGGTAAAAAAATTACACCTTACACTTCTTTTTTTCACGTTAACCATTTGTTGTTTTGCCCAGGATACCAAACCTTCTATAACTCCTGATGATTTTCCGATAACAAACAATCTATTAACTCAACATAAAGACCCCTACCCTGAAGGCGATCATGTTTGGTTTACAAACACAGAGTTAAAACAAACCCTTGTTTTTGAATTAGGAACAGATTATCATAGGTATAAAACTTATCTGTTTTACAACAACATTATTCCGGAAGATTTATTAAACGACGATTGGTTTTCATCGGCACAAAATACTTCAAATAAAGTTGAGGTATTTAAAACCTATATCAAAAATGCTACCCCTATAAATAAAAACTACTTTACTTCCTTACAGGGAATTGAGTTGGGACAAACTAAAAAACAAATACTTACACTGTATCCCTATAGTGCTGATGAGGTTACAGTTACCGAAGACCTAGAGAAATACACATGGAATTTTATTGGCAACATCATCGTTGATCTGCAGCCAGAAATACAAAATGATAAGCCTTTAGCTAAAAGTAGTTTCGGTTATCACTTTACCACTTATTTTAAAAATGATATTTTAGTAGGGTTAATTTTAGTAAACGACATTCCCTAACACATGGCAAAACAAAACGTATTAAGAGTAAACTACAAATTAATAGACTGACTAATTAACCAGAACCTTTATGGATATTGTTTTTATAATCGTTTTTATACTTACCCTTCTCATTATAATAAGCAACTTCAGTTCGGGTGCTAAAGCTGTGCGTGAGCGTACTCCTAAAGGCATTAAAGAAAAAAAACAGAAAGAGCTTATAAAAGAAAAACAAAAAGCCTGGGTAAATGACGACCTTATATACGACCCCGAAACAGGTGCAAAAATTACTTTAGAACAGGCACAGTCGGGAGTTTGGGATTTACCATCAGAAGAAGAAAAAGCTAAACATGAAGAAGAGCAGAAAATTTTCCTTAACGAACAGGGTATTGAAGCGGGACATCTTTTTGAACATTTAAAGGAAAAAGGATTTAAAGCAAAAAAACTCAACGACGAACAAATCGAATTTTTAGAGCAATCGGCACTACTCACCCAATATGACGACTGGGGCTATACCGAATGCTTTATTAATAATGATGAAACAGTAGTTTTTTCTCCTTATGTAAAGTTAAAAAGACTTCATTATGAAGAATCACAACTTATGGTTTGGATAAAAGTAAATCATGCATCGGGACACTACTATATGGAACCCAAAAACACTACAAATAAGCTTTTAGGGAGCTTTGTACATAAAGAAGATGTCAAAGTAGAAAATTATAGCACATATACTTTAAAAAAAGGTTTTGATGTTACCAATGCTAAAAAAATACTTGAAAAATTTAGCAATGAAAAAGGATTACAGGTTGAACTAAACAATAATAACCTGCTTATTAAAACTTTGGTTACACCAAACAGAGATGACTTTGAAAGGATAGAAAAATTAATGTAATAAAAAATTCCATAACTTGGTAGTATATAAAACAACCAATCACCAACTGAAATGGAAATTTTGGAAACCAACAGATTACGCCTCAGGAAACTTACCCCTATGGTAATGGATCAGGTTTTTACCACAATGAACGACCATTCCATAATCGACTTTCTGGGTCTTGCCGATTTTGAATCTCTCGAAAAAGAAAAAGAACGTTACAAAAAAGGACTGCAAACCTACAATAGGAGCTTTGTAAATTTTCAGCTTTTGGAAAAAGAAACCAATCGTGTAATAGGCGGTTGCGGCTTTCATACCTGGTATCCGTTGCATGACCGCGCCGAAATAGGCTACGGCCTGTTTTACGACAGTGATAAGCAAAAAGGACTCATGACCGAAGCTGTTAACACAGTACTTGATTATGGCTTTACAAAAATGAACCTGCACCGTGTGGAAGCACTTACCGCAACCTATAACACTGGTTCGCTTAAAATACTGGAACATTTCAATTTTACTTTTGAAGGCACTTTGCGTCAGCATTATAATGTAAACGGTAAAATGGAAGATTCTGTAATGTACTCGCTTTTAAAACATGAGTATCAAAACCGTATATCATGAAGAAAGTCATATCATTAATAGCAGTATTTATATTGGTTTCATGTGCTTCCGACAGAAATGTACCAAGAAACGCTATGATCCACTCGGAGGAACTGGAAACCATTGCCAATAAAATATTTCCGCTTTTTGACTACGAGATAGAAATAGGAGAGAATTATCTGGATAGTTTACCTTTAACTAAAAAAGAAATAAGGCTTTTAAAATATAAACTCAAATGCCCTGAGATTTATATTAATTATGACGAAAAACCAGATGAGAATATAGACAGCCTTGTAGTTTTTAAAAGTGGTGGTTACTGGGTAAAGCAAAGACAGGTAATAATTGATATGCGAAAAAAACCAAGAACCACCCTACCCTGCGACTGTTCTGCCATTAAAAACAGAACGTATTATAAAACCGACAAAGCTATAATACCAATATCGTAATATACATTATGAGTAAACCAACACCAGCGGAACAGGTAACACAACACATAGCCAAAATGACACCACAGGTCGCCCAAACCATGCAGGCGATACGCGAGGTGATACTGGAAACCTCTCCCCAAATTGGCGAACATATAAAATGGAACTCTCCCGCTTTTTATTATACAGGAGAAATAAAGGCTTTTGATGCTAAAGAATACAAAAGGGATCTTGTGGTATACAATTTGAGGAAGAACGGCATTATTATGCTTGTTTTCCCCACAGGAGCTACTATTAATGATACTACAGGGATACTGGAAGGTAATTATACTGATGGACGCCGTATAGTAACCGTTACTGATATAACCGACCTCCAAAATAAAAAACAGGCTTTACAAACCGTAATTAAACAATGGTTAGACCTTATTGAAAAATGAAATTTGAAAAACCCCTAATCATATTGCTAACCTTTTTCCTGTTTTCTTTTCAGTCGGATAAAAACAGTAGCAATGTTATGGGTAAATGGTTATGGGTAAAGTTTACCGCAGATATGAACATGGAGTTTATAAAATCTGATAAACTGGACGAGCACAGATGGGGCTTTGAATTAAAAGAAAACGGCAATGCTGTATACATGTATAAAGATCCCTCCTCTTCCGCCTGTGGGCATCCTTCATTTCTCCCCCATTTTATAGCTACAGAAGCACAATGGTACTGGAAAAAAGATTCGGTTATCTGTTTTAAGTACACTTACAATAAGGCGCTGGAAAATACTTGCTATAAAATAATTAAAAAGCAGGATAACCAAATGACTCTACTTAAAATTGAATAACCTTAAAAATACAACAGCTATGAAAATATACAAACACACCTTCCTCTACATTGCTTTTTTATTGCTTTCCGTATCCGGATTTGCACAAAACTCTAACTTATACAAAGCGTGGCTACCTACCGGTAAACACGGCGATGTTTACACTTATGAAGCCATTAATGACATTGGTGCTTATCCTAATGCTTTTATATTTGATAAAAGCGGAACTTTACTGGAAAAGTATAAAGGTGTAAATTGTGGGACCAGTAAAGTGCGTGGCACAGATAAAGACGTTAACACTACACCTAAAACTCAGGTATTGGGGAAATGGCGCTGGTTAAAACCATCGGTAATAGAGGTCGAAACAAAAGAGAGAGACACACTTATCAGTAAAAAATATAAAGTATCTAAAGTAGATGACACCTCATTAATACTTATCGATTTACATTAATTCTACAATATTTATAAATGCGATTTAAATTCTATTACTGCCTTGGGCTAACAGTGCTTTTATATAACTGTAATAATAAAGGAGGCACAACAAATTACGAACAAGAGGTTAACAGCAACCCTACAACTGCTATTACAGAAACTCATGAGGAAAATACTGTAATTGTAAACTGCGATACTTTGCAATTAAAAAACTCAAAAGCTACCCTTTATTTATTTGGGAGCTTTGAAGATGAAGATAGTAATAATACCATTTTCATGCTTACACAAAACGGTAAAACAATAATACATGACAGTATTATAAGTAATCGTTTTAAACTACTGTATAAAGATTTTACAGGCGATTCTATAAACGATTTACTGATTCATCATTATACAGGTACGCGTAGTAATGAATTTTACAATTTATATATTACTGATACCTTAAACAACAGGCTGAAAAGAATAAAAGGATTCGAGAAAATCCCTAATCCCAGGTATGACAATGACTACAACCTTATAACCTGTTACGGATTAACCGGTACAAACTATGTGAAGTTCTACCACATTGAAAACGACACCATACTAGATTATGGTATTACTGTTGAGGATGATTTAATGCCCGAAAATAATTTTGAAGAAAGATATCGGCAGGCCGTAAACAAAATAAAAACGAAACAACATCAATAAAAAATCCCCAACCGAATGGTTGGGGATTTTAATTTTATATGGTGTTCAGGTTTATGGCCTGTACTTGATTACTTTTTTGGAAACACTTCCGTTATCAGTAGTAATATCAAAGATATACTGAGCGGCTTCCAGCGCATCGATATCCACTTTGTTTGTACCTGTGGTTACCGTTTGCTGTTTTACAAGTCGTCCGTTAATATCATAAACAT